>NZ_DGYQ01000013.1:32838-111614 GCF_002396765.1 Exiguobacterium sp. UBA5002 | reverse complement strand
TGGCAGAATGATGATCTGCCAACCTTATCTTTGTAAAAACTGACTTTTGAATCAGTCCCGTCTGTATGAACATATAATTATTTCAGATACCATAATTAATATAAAAAACAAAAAACCAGCCGAGAGTAAACCTCAGGCTGGCTAGAAATGCTACACTTATTCTGCGTCAGTCGTACGTGTGTAGACGTCGACTTGAATGTTTCCAGCAGTTGCACGTGAGTAAGGGCAGACCGTATGCGCGACTTTCGCGAGTTCAGCGGCCGCTTCTTCTGAGATCCCGCGGACGAGAACATCAAGTTCGACTGAAAGCATGAATCCGTCAGCTGCTTCGTTTAACGTCACGTGTGCTGTAACTTCACTGCCATCATGTTTGATCCCTTGTTTGCGAGCGACCATGTTTAAAGCAGAGTCGAAGCAAGCAGAGTATCCTGCAGCAAAGAGTTGTTCTGGGTTCGTTGCTTGTTTTTTCGATCCTGGTACTGGCATTGCGAGGGCGACGTCAAGGATTCCGTCCTCCGATACGACGCGTCCGTCGCGACCTCCGACAGCTGTTGCAGATGATGTGAACATTGGTTTCATGTGTGTAACTCCCTTTCGTTGTTAGATTCAAATAAGTAGCTTACAATTAGATTGTATACAATTTAAATCGAAATGCAACTCGTTTGCTCACGATAGGAGGAATTTTTTATGAACCCGTTAGCTTTAGATGAACAACTCTGTTTTCCGTTTTATGCGATTTCGCGTGAGATCACGCGTCGTTATCGTCCGTTACTTGAACCCCTCGGTCTGACGTATCCACAATATCTCGTCATGCTCGTCGTCTGGGAGGAGGAGGGACAATCGCTTAAAGCCATCGGCGAACGGCTCCATCTTGACTCCGGTACGTTGACGCCGTTACTAAAGAAACTCGAAGCAGCAGATTTGTTGCGACGTGTCCGTAAGCCGGAAGACGAACGGCACATCCAAATCTTTTTGACAGATGCCGGCCGAGCGTTACGGAAACAAGCAGAGACCGTTCCACTTGATCTCGTCCAAACACTCGACGTCGATGAAGAAGACTTACGCGTCGTCAAAGCGGCACTCAATCGTCTCGTCATGAAAATGAGCGACCCGGATTAACCGGATCGCTCATTGTCTTATTTACGGCGGAAGCCTTCTTCTTCAAGATAGTTCGCTGCTTCCTTATACGAGTTGAATGCACCGTCTAAAAGATCACCGGCGTAGACGAGCCACGTGTCGATGTCTTCATTGAGCAACGTCAATTCGAACTGGTTATCGTTGACCCATGTTTCTTCGAGTGTTTCGACCGATTGGACTGTTGAGAGTGCTTTGATTGCATCTTCTAATAAGAGAATTAAAGCAGGTTCTGAGAATTCACGGATGTTGACGAAACCTTTTTCGTCCGTTTCATAACCTGGTAGACCAGCGGCATAGACGAAGCCGTTACCGTTCGGATGTAAATGATAGACGAGATTCTTCTTCTCATACTGACTGTCCGGAAATTGGAAATTGACGCGCTTCAGCGAGACATCTTTTCGGACGAGTTGTGGGAAGGTCTCGATAATTCGTAGTTTTTCTTCAAAAGTTAACATGGTTCCTCCTTGGTGTTACAGTTCTTCACTTCTATATATGCGATGAAATCAAACAAAATGTCAACCGCTGTCTGAAACCAAGCGACGTTTTTAACCGTAAATGGAAACGAAAGGAAGTGTTTTTTGATGTCTACTGTACAATGGCATACGCTGCCAGAACGATCGATTCGAGCAGAACGGCTCGGATTGTTGCCGTTACATGGCTTAATCGCCGTCATCTTGATCGGAACGACGATTACTCAAGTCATGTGGCTCGACCTGACACCTTGGTGGATGGGCATCGTTGGTCTGCTTTGGCTGATCTATTTCATTCCCCGTATCGTCTACATACCCGTTCTTCGCTTGAAGTATATGCGTTATCGCATCGATGAGGAATTTCTCGTCGTCCGCAACGGCATCTTCTTCCGCCGCGAAGTCACCGTGCCGCTCGTCAAGGTGCAATTGATCGATAGCCAAACGGGACCGATTCTGCGTCGCTATGATTTGATCACACTTGATATTCGAACGGCATCCGGCTTCGTCACGTTGTCAAGACTCGATCGTGCGCAAGGAGACGCGCTACGCACACAAGTCGAACGATTCGCGAAACTCGAGGAGCGGGAGGAGGAATCGTTATGACCCGGCGCGTCCACCCGCTGTTCATCGTGATGTCGAGTATCTCGATCATCCGCTCGCTCCTGATTCCGTTCGCCGCCTTGATTTTAAATGCGATTCGAAAAGGCGAGATCAACACCTATACGTGGATCGGGATCAGTGTTGGGATTGTGTTCGTCCTCTTATACGGGATCGCCTCCTGGTATTTCTATACGTTCACGATTGATGCCGAGACGATTCGGGTCCGCAAAGGAATTTTCCAAAAAAGTGAACGGACGACGCAACGTAAACGGATCGAGTCGATCGGCATTCAGCAAAACGTCATCGAACGACTGTTGCGTCTTGCGACGTTGACCGTCGAGACATCGTCTGAGAGCGGAACACCGGAAGTCGAACTGAAGGGGATCCGTCTTGATTTTGCGAAAGAACTGAAGTCGTCGATCAAAAACGAGGGACAGCTCGTCGTCGAAGAACAACAGGCGGAAGTCGCCTATACGATCCCTGTCCGCGATTTGGCATTAGCCGGTGCCTTGTCAGGACGCGTCGGACTAGCGCTCGTCGGGATCGGGACCGCCTATCAATTCATCGATCAGTTCATTGAACGTTATGTCGATCGACTGTTCTCGGAACTCGCTCATTTATCGTTGTTCGTTTTGACGGGACTTGGCGTACTCGTCTTACTCGTCATCTACATCGGCTCGATCATCGTCTATATCTTGAAATACGGTTCCTACCGTGCCGTCTTGCAAAACAATCGCTTATTGATCGGGTACGGGATGTTGAACCGGACCGAGGTTGCGTTTCATGCCGATAAGATTCAAGCCCTCGTCATTCAAGAAAGCTGGATTCAGCGTTTGATCGGACGAGCGAGCCTGTCCTTACACATCATCTCGGCGACTGGAGAGAAGGAGCGACTGCTGCTCCATCCGTTCATCCGAACGAACGAGATTAATGCGTTCCTGGCGACGTATCTGCCGCGCTTTCGTCAGTTCCGCCCACAGTATGAAGTCGCACCGATTGGCTTTCGCTACCGGGTCCGGTGGCCGTTACTCGGTTATGCGCTGTTGTTTACTGCATTAAGCAGTGTCTTCATCATCGTCCTTGATTCCTCATGGCGCTTCCTGATCTTGCTTCTGTTCATCTGGTTACCGTTCTATTACTTCGCTGTGCGCAGCGGTTACCGAAAGACCCGTTTCGGAACCGGCCACGATCTCTTGATGTTACGCAAACAATGGGTCCAAAAAGAGACCGTCTATACGCCACGACTGAAAATCGAGGAATTGACCTGGTCCGTTTCTCGCTGGCTCGAAGCAAAGGAGATTGCCCGGATTGAGATTCAACTACGGGGCAATACTGCTTTTAACGCGCTTTATTTTGAACGAACGGATATCGATACCTTACAGCGCTGGTATAAACAATCGTTCCTTTCGACCCCGTTAGCAGGGGAAGTGAAAACTGACGACGAATAAGGAAAGACTCACTGTCGGAAAGGAAGCGAAGCACATGCGCAAATGGGGAATCGGCATCGTATTGCTCGTCACGTGTCTGCTATTGTTCATCGTCTATGATGGATACCGGATGCAAGAAACATTGATCGGTCAGTCGGACGCTTCTCCGATTCTGAAGACGACGAGAACGGACGGACAGGTGACGAACGACGAGACATGGTTCAAACAAACGAGCGAGACACAGCAATGGTCGAAGGACGGGATCGTCCGCTTCGGGCGTTATCTACCGGTTGACGGTAGCAAACAAACAGTCCTCCTCGTCCCGGATGAGATGATGTTTTCACAGACCGGTGTTTATGCGCTTGCCCGCTATTACCATGAGGCTGATTTCAATGTCCTACTCATCGAACGGCGTGGGCAGGATCGAAGCGGTGGCGTCCGGAACTACGGTTGGCTCGATCGACTGGATGTCTTGGAATGGACGAAACGCCTGCTTGCTGAAAACGGAGACGATACACGGATCGTCTATCACGGACTCGGTGTCGGCGCAGCGACCGTCTTACTCGCTTCTGGCGAGACCGTACCAACCCAAGTCCGAGCGATCGTCGCTGAAGGAGCTTACGCCCGACTCGACGACTGGTTCAGTCTACTCGCGGACGAACAGATCCGTTACCCGGCACTGCCGTCTCTGACGGTCGCGAGCATGTGGAACAAAGGCGAGCAAGATTTCTTTTATGGCGACGTCTCGGTGACCCGTCAAGCAACGAAGAGTCGGGTTCCGACGATGTTCATTCATGGAATGAAGGACGAACTCGTTCCGGTTCGGATGATGTACGAACTGTATCAAGCAAAAACGGGATTAAAACAATTGTATCCGGTTCGCGATGCCGGACATGACGAGACGTATACGATTGATCCGGACAACTATGAAAAACGATTGCGGTTGTTCCTGAAACCTTACTTGCGGGAGATGTAAAGAAGGGAAGACTGATGCATGCAGACGACACATCCATCCTACTTTTGGGTCGGATCCGACGAATCATTCGTCGACACGAAGCAGATTGACCAGATTGGTCGGATAACGCTCGGGCGATTCGGAGGCTGCTCAAGAAGCGGACAATATAAAAACGAAGACGGGGCTGCCATCTTGATCGGCGACGATTGGGAGATGACCGTCGTCTTAGACGCTCATATGACAGCGGATAGTGCGGCACTTGTCTTACAGCAGTTAGCGCAACACGAGTCGCGCATTCGGACTGATCTTGATGCCCCACTTACGGACGCATTCCGACGAATCGAAACGACCGTGCTGGATCTATTTCAAGATCCGGACTTTTTAGCGGCGTGTGCGACATTGCAAGGGGAGACGGCGTGTCTGATTGCGGTCCGGAAAGGGCGTTTCATCTGGTGGTTCTCGGTCGGTGACGTCGTCTTGTATCTGTTTCACCCGGAGCTGATGAAGATGGGACAAGCCGCCTTGAACCAGCGCCAATTCTATGAATGGATTGGACGCGCGAACACGTTTGCGTTACCGGTCCCGAGTTACGTGCGTGGGATCCGCGAATTGCGCCAAGGCGAGAATCAGTTGTTCGTGACGACGGATGGTTTGCTTGAGTGCCCGGGAACCCCATATGCTGACGCGATGCAGATCGAGGAAACTTTACGATCAGGTGGTGTCAAAGAACTTCTCTCGACGATCGAGGTACAGGGCGTTCGTGACAGCACGACGGTCGTCACGTGGACCGTCACGATTAACGAACGCGTAACCCAACCAAGTGATACATGAAATAACCCGCGCTCCTGCTTGAGCGCGGGTTATTGTTATTCTGTTTCAGGCGTTTGTTCCTGTTGCTGATCGAGTTCAACCGGTTCTTGGTCGACCGGTGTTTTCACTTCAGCCAATGGGAAGGCGATGCCCGCACTCGTCAGCAAAGTGATCAAGGCGGCGCTCGTCAATGTTTGGCGCATGGTCCAACACGTCCTTTCTGTCTGTTTCTGACGTTATATTTTAATAATTCTGAACATTCTTCATAGTTTCGTCAAGCAATCTTTTATTTCCACTACGTATTTTTCCCAAAAACCCAGTATACTTAAACATGAAAAAGGGGGAAATCGATTGAAATTAACGATAGCCAACACACGTCTATTAGAAACCGTTTTACCGCGATTGAATCTGAACGTCGCAGAACCGGACCGGACGGAAATCGAAGACCGCTTACGGGCAGACATCTACGAAGCCCAGCGGAAACAACGACCATTCGAAGAGATTCATGGTCTTTCCGTCGAGGCACGTCTCGACCAGATGATTGCCGAGTTACCGCAGCGGCACCGGATGGAAACGCAGAAACGCTGGACGCGGAACTACGTCTCGTCGATTTTGATGTTCATCTTCATCGAAGGAATCGACGGATTATTCCAGTTTGCCTTGATTGATTACTTATTCTTCTCAATCATCGCCTTGTTCTTGATCGACGCGATGTCCCAAGTCATCACGGCACCGAAGCTTAAACAAGTCAAGTCGCGGGTCTGGATTCAATTCGTCATCAGTTTCATTCTATTTTCAACCTATAAGGCACTGCTCGTGACGATCTTCCCGGCACCGGACGTCTTGATTCAGGTCAGTGGATTGCCGTCTTATATCATAGGCATTGCAGGGCTGGTCGGTCTTTATATCTACTGGTCGAAGAATCCGTTACGAAAACGCGGCGCGTAATTTGCGAGAGGGGATGGTTGCGTGGAATTCACACATTGGAAACGACGGCTGCAAGATCATTTCGAACGAATGGGCTTTTCCTTACTGACGGAACGCCTAGCGATGCAAGACATGGTCAAACTCGAAGCGACACATGGTGCCTTCCTGTTCTTCCCGGTGACGATTCATCTCTATGAACGGTCCGGCTGGAAGATGGTCGCGTTTGAGGCAGAGACGGGGGAGGATCCGCAACTCGTCGAGCAGCAGATTGCCTCGTTGTTCCAACTCTTGATGGTGACGTTCCAAGAAGAAGAGCGGGAATTTCTGCTCGGTTTCCATGCTAATACCGGTCGTTACCTGACGGACCGTAATGCACCCGTCGGACGGCTCGTCCGTCTGATCGAAGAGTGCTGGTATGACGGTGACGTCCTGCGAGTCGACACATTCGATCCGTTTCCGGGACTGTTCGTCGCACCACCTTTTGCCCATCAAAGTTATGCCTTCATGCCGGAAGAACGGACGTGGCGCTTATCCGTCGGGCGTACTGGACGTCCGGCGAACGATTATCGTTTCGACGGAACGATTTTGTCCCCACACCGCTTACCGGAATCGGAATTATTTACTGTGACACCAAAGTCGGTACCGTTAGAGGATGAAGAGGCGATCCGAAACTTACTGGAAACGGAACGACAGACGATCGCTAAGTTCCATGATCGTGCCATGGCGACGATTCGGGCGTACGACCCATCATTTGGTTTTGCTTGGCGCGGGACGCAGACATTTTTCCACGGTGTTCCGGTCAATCCATTCGCACAGCGCTTGTGGCTCGAGAACGGCGTGACGCGTTACCGGATTCTACAACAAGGATCGACGCGATTGCTTGCTTCCGGTGAGACTTGTGACGCTGTCATCGAAATGCTCGATGCTGCCGTCAGCAGTGAAGAACCGGATGGTCAATCCGTCAGTCCGATTGGTCAACTGATCCTCGGGATTTGGCAACAGATCGAGTCGGACGAAGCAACGTATATCACGAACGTTGATTGCCGCGGCATCTCGCGTACACAAGCCGATAACCGGATCCGCCACGCGCTAGCAAGGCAAGAGACGATCGAGTGGGTGCACCGGGCACCGAACGAAGATGATATTTGTCGCTTTGCCGGTCTGACGTTGACCTTCCCACATCGTCCACCGGGTGTCATCACGATTGAACGAACGGAAGCAGAATAACACGAACAGGCACGTCCGCGAGTAAGCAGACGTGTCTGTTCGTTTTTTTAGTGCGCGTGCTGTGACAATCGATTAAAGACGACGGACAGACTGTAATAGATCATTGCTGTCAGAGCAGCGATCGTAAAAGAAAGCGGCAGGTCAAATGCGTCCTTCGTCGTCAAGAGAATCAGGAGACTCGCGATCACGATACCGTACACTCCGTAACCGAGGACTGTCGGCACATACGCTAATGTCGTCGATGACCGGTTGATGATCATGCCGATAAGGAAGTCGAGTAAGAAGCCGGACAGCAAGATGATCGGCAAGGTCGCTAAGACGTAAAACAAAAATGTTGAACCGAATGATTCATACATCGTATCCGATGTCCGATCTCGGAGCGGTGTATAGGATATGTATGCTAGGACGGTGCAAACGATCGTGGTGGTCAAGATGACGGCAAGTAATCGGTTTAACATCAAGGTTCCTCCTTTATTTTCCTTATTGAGGGGTCCCCCCAACAAAACGCGGAAAACATACGCTAAGTCAATTTCTGGATGAAATAAATCGACTTTTTCCTATGCTAAGGAATTAATAGCCTTTCATATTGGCTAAATAATCTTAGAATTCTAAGCGATGATATACTCCTTTTTTCTAAAACTCAACCTTATTTAACCCCTGATTCCTAGGGTCTTTTTTTATGTAGAGAAATTGGCTTTGATAATGTCTTCTGTATATTTGAGATGGGGTATATCCACTTAGTTGCTTAATATGATTTTAAAAATGCCCCTATTAATAGTATTGAAGATAAAAGTTAGTGATATCTTTTATCTTTTTTCGCTTAGAATGTTAAACCTTAAAGCAAGTTATTTACGAAAGCAGATTACAAAGAGAAGAAATTAGGAAATACAGGTGGAAGCAGTTCTTTTGAACAATTAGCTGAATACTATTTAGCAGATTTAGATGGCGCTGCAAATATTCAAGATATTACAAACTGTGCAACGAGATTACGTGTTACAGTAAAAGATCCTGAAAAACTAGAAAGTGAACAAGTTTTTAGAAAACATGGAGCACATGGCTTAGTTCGAAATAAACAAGCGATCCAAATAATAGTTGGACTATCAGTTGGTCAAGTTCGAGATAAAATGGAAGAAAAGATTAAAAGTGTTCGAAAGTAAAATAGGATGTAAGAAGGTTAAAGAAATCTCCCAATGAGTGAAACCTTTCCCATCATCTTTCCAAACTATTACGATGAAGGAAAAATCGCAGTATACTCACCTTAAAGAAATATTTATACACTAAGACATAACAACAATAAGGAAAGAGGGACTAAAAATGAAAAAAAATTCTGTAGTAATTGCTGGTGGGGGAAGTACTTATACAGCTGGAATTGTAATGATGTTAATTGAAAATCAAGATAAATTTCCATTACGGAAATTAAAATTTTACGATAATAATAAAGAACGTCAAGATATCGTTGCGAAAGCATGTGAAATTATCATTAAGGAACGTGCTCCTAAAATTGAATTCATAGCAACAACAGATCCCGAGGAAGCTTTTACAGATGTTGATTTCGTAATGGCACATATTCGTGTCGGTGGTCTAAAAATGCGTGAACTAGATGAAAAAATTCCATTAAAATATGGGGCCGTTGGTCAAGAAACATGTGGACCTGGCGGCATGGCCTATGGTATGCGTTCAATTCCAGGAGTAATTGAATTAATTGATTATATGGAAAAGTATTCACCGAATGCTTGGATGTTAAACTACTCTAACCCAGCTTCGATTGTTGCAGAGGCAACACGTATCTTACGTCCTAACTCGAAAATCATTAATATTTGTGATATGCCAGTTGCCATTAAAAAATCAATGGCTGACATTTTAGGGTTGGAATCTGAGAATGATATTATTGAACGGTATTATGGACTAAACCATTTTGGTTGGTGGACTGAGCTTTATGATAAAGAAGGCAATGACTTAATGCCAAGATTGAAAGAACATGTAAAACAATGGGGTTATGGGGCTAAAAATGATGGGATTAATAATCCACTGCTAGCGGAATCCAGCTGGATGGATACATTTACTAAAGCTAAGGACGTATACGCTGTTGACCCGGATACACTACCAAATACGTATTTAAAATATTATTTATTCCCTGACTATGTAGTACAACATTCAAACCCAGAACATACACNNTGAAAAGAATGTTTTTGCCGAATGTATACGAATTGCCGAAGCTGGCACCGCTGAAGGAACAAGTATTGAAGCCGGGGAACACGCGGAATTCATCGTTCGATTGGCAGGAGCGCTTGCATACAACACATATGAAAGAATGCTATTAATTGTTCCTAATAATGGGGCGATTGCAAACGTTGAACCAACTGCAATGGTTGAGATTCCATGTTTAGTAAGTAAAGCAGGTGTGGAATCACTATCTATTGGGACGATTCCTCAATTCCAAAAGGGATTGATTGAACAACAAGTATCAGTAGAAAAGTTAGTCGTTCAAGCTTATTTAGAAAAATCATATCAAAAACTTTGGCAAGCGCTAACATTGTCAAAGACAGTACCAAGTGCGAGTGTTGCAAAAGCAATTTTAGATGACCTTATCGAGGCAAACAAGGATTTTTGGCCGGAACTTTCTTAAGGAAAAAGGGTTTGCTAAACTAGTAGCGGGTATGAGGTGTTTTCATACCCTGTTGCCTGGTAATTAAGTTAGGAGGATCTCCTTGTGAATCTTGAAGAGTTAATTAATAAAAATTATGAGTATTTGAGTGATACTGATTTTACTATTGCTAAGTACGTTCTTGCTAATAAAGATAAAATTGGGAACATGGGTATTAATCAGTTAGCTAAAAATAGTTTAGCATCCAAATCATCTGTATTAAGATTTGCTCAAAAATTAGCTTTTAGTGGATATAGTGAATTTAAAAACTTTGTAAAATGGGAAAATGCCAGCCCAAATGAGGAACTTAAACCAAATGAATTGTTTGAACAAGTTCTTTATGATGTCAATAAAACGTTAGACTATTTAAATAGTGTGGATTTTGAACCTATTTATAAAGCAATTGATACTAGCGAAAATATTTATGTCATTTCAACAGGAATAGCCCAGAAAAATCAAGCTGCAGAACTGCAACGACTATTCCTACTTATTGGCAAACCCGTTCAAATTATTCCTGCAATGGCCCACGCAAATGAATATAGGCTTATAATTGAAAAGTTAACTTCTAAAGATTTAATTATTTTGTTTTCGCTATCCGGTGAAAATCCAAACTTACAAGGGTTACCTGATATTCCTGCAGTTAAGGGTGCAAAAATGATTTCCCTTACCAATTTTAAAAGTAATTGGTTGTCAGGACATGCTGATTTTAATTTATATTCTTCCAGTACGATGAATCCTATTCCGAAAAATTGGTGGGTACGATCTGCCTCTTCCTTTTTTATTGTGGTAGAAGCATTGGCATTTGGATACTTAGATTATATAAATAGTAAAAGATAGACATTGAGGTGTGAAATGATGTTTTTTAAGAAGAGTAAAAAAGAAAAAAATATATTCATCCATAGCCCTTTAAAGGGCGAGGTTATTCCATTAGGAAGTGTTCCAGATCCCGTTTTTTCCCAGAAAATGATGGGCGAAGGGCTAGCCTTTATTCCAACTAACGGCGAAGTTTTTTCTCCTGTAAATGGGAAGGTTACACAAGTGTTTCCTACTAAACATGCAATTGGAATGGTAACGGAAGATGGCCTTGAAATGCTATTACATTTAGGACTTGAAACAGTTGAATTAAAAGGTGAAGGATTTAATATCAAAATTAATGCTGGAGATATAGTTAGTGTTAATGACCACATTGGTACTTTTGATCTTTCCTATATTGAGGAGAAGGGAAAAGAAATTATTTCAGTCCTTGTTTTCCCGAATTTTGAAGAAAAAATCTCTGAAATGATTCCGTTAAAGTCAGATGAAGTTGAAAGTGGAACGGAAATTGCTCAATTGATTTTTAAATAACTCAAATTTCATATTTGAAAATCGATTTGTGATGGGGCTCTCAATAATTTAAGACCCAGCCAAATTCGTAGCTTGAACTGATTTTAAAAAGCGAAACGGCCTCCATTCTTGGTAAGGAAGATTCTCATGCCATAGTTGTTATTTATTTTTGACAACCTAATTCTTAGATCAAAAAGTGAATTTATTAAGTAATAATTAGCCTGTATGATACTTCCTTCATTCAGGCTTTTATTATGTTCCTCTGATCTATAATCCGAGCGACGCAATCAGCCGTCGCACGTCCTGATCCGCTTGTTTAGGTGTTAAAATCAACAGTTGATCGTCTACGAGGACACGTGTCTGACCACGCGGCGTCAGGATTTCATCTTCACGAATGATCGCAACGACGAGCACATCCTGGGGCATCTCGATATCCTGTAACGTTCTTCCGGCAATCACACTGTTTGTCGAGACCCTGACCTCGATGATCTCCGCTTGCGGATGGGTGACGGTCATGAATTTCAGGAACGGTTCGACCGTCGTGTCGGGCTGTGTCTCTAGCCCCATTCGCCGGACGATCCACGGCAAGGCCGTTCCTTGCAAAAGAGCAGACGTCATGACGGTGAAGAAGACGATATTGAAAAGAAGCGGCGCTTCAGAAAGACCACTCGAAAGCGGATAGGTCGCGAGAATGATCGGAACGGCTCCACGTAGACCAGCTGCCGTGATGACACTCTGTTCTTTGACCGTGTACCGAAACGGAAGTAGCGATAAGACGACGGCAAGTGGACGAGCGAGCAGGATCAACGTCAGGACGATGACAGCCGAGACGAACAAAGTCCGAGAATCAAGTAATTGTTTTGGAAAGACGAGCAATCCGAGCATGATGAACATGTCGATTTCTGCTAGATGCGACAAGCTACCACTGAATCGTTTGAGCGTCTCGCGGTAGATCATATCATGATTGTTGATCCAGATTCCGGTCAGATAGACGGCGAGAAACCCACTGGCGTGCAAAATCGTCGCGAGACCATACGAGAAGAGCGCCCCACTGAACAGAAGCGTCGGATAAAGGGCGGACGATGGCAACTCGATCCGGTTCAGCAGTTGCGTGACGAGATACCCGATCGCAAGACCAACTAGTGTCCCGAGTCCCATCTCATAGAGGAAGGAAAGGATGCTGGCACCGATCGAGAATGATTCCGGTGCCAATGCAAACGATGTGAATAAGATCGTGAGAAAGACAGCCATCGGGTCATTCGTTCCAGACTCCGCTTCAAGCGTATGTTTGACCTTAGCATCGACCGGTCGTCCACTTAACAGAGAAAAGACAGCCGCCGCATCGGTTGAGCCGACGAGTGCGCCGATCAATAACGCGACCGGCCAAGAAAAATCAAGCAGATAATGTGCGACGAAAGCGATGATTCCTGTCGTTGCGAGGACTCCGATGGTCGCGAGCGACAGGGCAGCAGGGAGAATCTTTCGGAAATGCGTCCATTTTGTATGCAAGCCACCGTCAAATAGAATCAAGACGAGCGCCATTGTTCCATAGAGACGGGCTTGTTCGAAATCACCGAAGTTGATGATTCCTGAAACGTCGGACCCTGCGATGATACCTACAACGACGAATAGGATCAACGTCGGTACATTTAACCGGACAGCGAACTTCGTCGTGATGATTGCAATCAGTAATAGTGTGCCTGCGATGAACAAAATCGTACCTTCTTCCATCCCACCACCTCTTTCTTGATGACATGCTCTCTTCTTAGTATACGTTATTTTTTGAAAATTTCGAAAAATAATACCGAAATAATGTGTATAAACGAATAGAAAAAGGAAAACTAGAAGCAGGACTAGTGCATTCAAAATGGAACATCAAGGAGGAAGAGGGATGAACATCTGTATCGTCACGGGTGCCAATTCTGGTATGGGAATGGTCACGATTCAAGAATTACTGGAGCGGGGAGATCGTGTCATCGCGACCGTCCGGTCTCAGAAAAAAGTGACGGCACTCGTTCAACTGTTGCGGGAAAACGGTGTATCGCATACACAACTGGAAATCGAGATTGTGCAACTGGATCAACTTGACTCCGTCCGTCGTTTTGCGGATCGCCTGTTCGACATGATGGGTCGAATCGACCGTTTGATCCTAAATGCTGGAGTCATGGTACCGCCGTATCATGTCACGAAGGACGGCTTTGAATCGCAATTCCAAGTCAATTACTTGAGTCACTTCTACTTGATCGAGCGATTGTTACCTTTACTCGAAAAAGGACAAGATCCGCGCGTCATCTCGATTTCCTCTCTCGCCGGTGAAGGCGGCTTGATCCGGACCGACGTCGAACTTGAGGCGATCGCGCACGTCAAAAAAGAACACTACAGCCCGATGCGTTCTTACCGCGAATCGAAGCTCCTGCAAATGATTCATATGCGTGAGCTAGCTGAAAAGAACGGCGACCGGATCACGTTCGTCAGCGTCCACCCCGGGATCGTCAATACGGATTTGTTCTATCGCGGCAAGTACGGCAAAGTGATGAAGACGTTACTCAAACCAGTCGCGCAAGTCGGATACTGGACCGGAAAACTTTATACACCGGAATACGGTGCGAAGACGGCGCTCTATCTTGCAACAACCGACGATCCACTTGACAACGGCGGCTATTATGCGGATTCCGCTCCTCGACTCAGCAATCCGATCGTTGAAGATGACGAGTACCGGGCACAAGCACGGAATTTGTCGCGCCGCTGGGTCGAATTATCCTGAACGCCAAAAAAACGACCGGCTCGTGGGAAGCAGGTCGTTTACCGTTGTGACGACTGGGGGTCAGATCACTCCTAAAGAATACGTTACATCGAAATAAAATTGTGGAATATGAAAAAAATCACAAAATAATGGGCAAACATGAAATCTTGAAGCAAAAAGGTTTTCTTCTCGCTTCGCATTCGTTAGGATAGAGAAGAATTTTTTTTGTAACAGGAGGAATAACATGATACGACAAGCTACATCAAAAGACGTTCGAAACATCGCAACCCTACTTGAGCAAAAAGCGCTCTCCCTTAAAGCCGGTGGCAGTAGCCAGTGGTCAGCTTATCTTGAGCAAGACATCGAGCAACTCGTCGTGCGAGATTTAGAAGCCGGTCGCCTGTATGTCTTTGAGGATCAGAACGAGCTGCTTGGTTCCGTTGCCCTGCTTCCTTCGCTCGAATGGGATCAATCCTTGTGGGATGATGTAGAAGGTCTGTATATCCATCGAATCGTCGTCAGCGACCGCGCAAAAGGACGTGGAGTCGGTCGGAAACTGCTGGAACATGCGATTGCTGTGACAGAGGACGAAGGGGAAATCCTACGACTCGACTGTGTCGCTTCAAACGAGTTTCTCAATGCGTATTACACGTCATTCGGCTTCGTCTATCAAGGAACACGGGACGGGTTCGCGATTTACGAGTATGAACACATCGAAGCGACGGCCTGAAGCGGTTCAATCAAGACAACGGTCGTTTCGTTTGGTATGGTAAGAGAAAAAGAACGGTTCAAGGAGTGATCGGATGCGATTGAATATCGGCTTCATCGGCTTTGGCAAAAGTACGATCCGTTACCATTTACCGTACGTGATGATCGAGGACAACTATCACGTCATCTGGATTTACAATCGGAAGGAAAAACCGGAGCTGTTCGCGTCCTATCAAAATCGACTGCCAGATGCACGTTTTACGACGGATGTGTCTGAGATGCTCGCTGACCCGGCACTTGATGTCGTCGTCATCAATACACCACCGGCGACACATTTCGAATACGCGTTGCTCGCCTTGCAACATCAAAAGCATGTTCTCGTCGAAAAGCCGTTTACCGTGACTGAAGAGGAGACGAAGCATTTATTTGCGGAAGCACATGCGCAAGGCGTCAAAATTCTCGCTTATCAAAACCGCCGTTACGACAGCGACTTCCAAGTCGTCGCCCAAATCATCCGTTCCGGAAAACTCGGACGACTTGTCGAAGTCGTCTCGCAGTTTGATTTGTTTCGTCCCGAAGCAGCGTCAGCTGATGCGCGCCATGAGAACGGCGCACTCTACGGACTCGGTGTTCATACGCTTGACCAAATCATCGCCTTATTCGGAAAACCGGACAAAGTCGCCTTTGACGTGCGCAGTGTTCGACTGCCGCACAATCCCGATGACGCGTTTGCGATTGATCTCTATTATCCGGAGCTCAAGGTCAGCGTCCGGACGAGTCATGTCGCACTTGCCCCGGCACCCCGGTGGATGTTACACGGCACGAACGGCACGTTCATCAAACAACACGTCGACCGGCAAGAGCTCGACCTGAAAGCGAACTACTTCCCGGGAGAAGAGGGGTTCGGTGAGGATTCGGAAGACGATTATGGGCGTTTGATTTATCATGATGAACACGGTCATCTGCAAGACGTCCGGATCCCGAGTCCTGTTGGCGATTACGGTAAAATGTATCGCGCCTTTTACCGCAGTATCGTCGAAGATGCACCGCTTCCAGTGAAAGAAGAGGATACCTTGTTTGTTGCCCACCTGCTCGAACAAGCTTTTGCGCAACCGTCTCCTTATATCTTGACGATCCAAAATTAAATTTTAATTTGATTGCAGGTTGATGACAACTCGACTGTGCCCATAGGCATGGTCGGGTTTTTTTGATATAAAGAACAGGTACATTCCTGATTTTTCAGATTTTTCTAAAGAAATGTTGATTATTTTTTCAAAAAGTTGGGAATAAGGGAATGTCTCACCAAATCAAAACATAGGGGGTCTATCATGAAACGATTCTTATCCGTATTGCTCGTAGCGGCTGTCATCGTTGGGGTACTCAGCCCTTCGTTGATCGCTGAGGCCGCGACGAAGTTGACCGTGACGACGGATGTCTTGCGCGTCCGCGAAAAACCGTCGACATCGAGTAAGATTCTCGGTAACGTCTACAAAGGGAATGTCTACACATCAAAGGGAACGTCCGGCAGCTGGTATAAAATCAGCTACAAATCCCGCACAGGCTACATACACAAGAACTACGTCAAATCGTCCTCGTCGAAATACACGTCGACAGGGACGAAGTATACGACGGTCGGCACGCTCAACGTCCGGACGGGTGCCGGAACGAAGTATAAAGTCGTAGGACAGCTGAACAAAGGGGTTGCCGTCGCGACGTACGGAACATCGGGCAGTTGGACACGGATTCTCTACAAGGGAAGCTACCGCTATATCTCGACGCAATACGTCTCGAAGTCGAAACCATCGACGACGACGAAAAAGTTAAATGTTCCGTACTACAACCAATATTCACTCGGGTATCCATCTGGTTGTGAGTTCGTCTCGTTGAAGATGGCACTCGAATATAAGAAAAAAGCCGTCTCTGCTGCGTCACTCTACAATCAAATGCCGAAAAGCATGAAGAACGCGACGTATAAGAACGGAAAGTATTACTGGGCAGATCCGGAAAAAATGTTCACGGGGAATCCAGCCGGAACGCTCGACTACTACAAGAACTGGGGTATCTACCCGAAAGGAATCCTACCACTCGCGAAAAAATACCGCAGTGGTGCCGTCGATATCTCGAAACAAGGCGTCTCGAAGATTGAACGTGAAATCCGCAGCGGTAACCCGGTCATCGTCTGGGCAACGGTCGATTTTAAGAATCCATATGGCTACTTCTCTTGGATCAAACCGGACGGTAAAACATTCACAGGTTACCGGAACTATCACGTCATGCTCGTGACAGGTGTCTCAAGCGGTTCGTTTTATGTTTCGGATCCATACCGCGGCAAGTATAGTGTCAGTCGTTCGCAGTTCACATCCGTTTTCAATCAAACGGGACAATATGCGTTATCTGTTCGTTAATTCCTCATCCGGTCGCCCCCACGCGACCGGATTTTTGTCATTTTCATGCATATTGATACGAAAACTACTGTAAAATGAAGGAGTTCACCTGCTAGGTGTGTAAAAGAATGACAATGTATCCATGAAAGGAAGTGAAGAGATGGAAGATCCACGGATCACGCGTCTCGAGCAGGAGGTCGCGGCGTTACGACAACGAGTAGCTGCCCTTGAAGGACAGCACACTTCGCCTGTCGCACCTGAACCGAGCGAACCAGAAGTGAGTACGGTCGCTCGCCCAGCCCCGCGCCCTGCTTATACGAAACGAAAACCGGTTGTTCCTCAACCAACATTTAAGGAAAAACGCTCCCGCGAAGAATGGGAACAGGTCATCGCGACCGTCTGGTTACCCCGGATTGGAGCGATATTCGCTGCACTCGGAGCCTTGTTCCTGTTCTCCTACGCCTCGGTTGCCGGTCTGATCAGTCCGCCTGTCCGCATCGGAAGTGGGGTATTGATCGGTCTACTCGTCATCGCCCTTGGAGAATACCAGTATGAGAAGAAACGACGCGAGCTCGGGGTCGGACTCGTCGCGACCGGTACGATCGTCGCCTTGGCGGCACTGTTCGCCGGGATGGCCTTATATCAATTCTATCCACCGTCTTTAGCCTTCTTACTTGAGCTCGTCGTCGTCTTCATCGCGTACGGTCTGATGCTCTGGATGCGATCGCAAGCCTTACTCGTCCTCGTATCCATCACCGGTTTCTTATTACCGTATCTACAATTATCGGACGACCCGAACTTACCGCTCTTCTTATTGTACGAAGTCGTCTTGTTCGCAGCGATCTTCTTTGCGGTTGACCGACTGAAGGCAAAAAAAGCGTTCGTCTTCGCTTGGGTGATCTTTACGATCGCACTCGCGTTCGGCCTACTCTCGTTAGAGCTCTACTGGCTTGATGAACAGGTACCACGACTTGATGAATGGTCTCTCTTACTTGCGACATTCTTCGGTTACGGTGCGACATCGTTCGTCGGACGACGGATCCAGTTTCAGCCAAACGTGCCAAGCTGGCTTGCCGGAGTTGTCGTCTTACTGACGTTACTGATCCTCGACTGGTCGTTCGGTACGCTGATCGCGATTCTGTTCGCTGGCACTGCCTACCTGCTCGCTGAACGATTGAAGGATTCCGCTCAAAATGGTGTCGGTCACGTCGCCTTACTCGTCGCCGTCCTCTTGATTCCGGCAGATGCCCTCAGCTGGACGTATCAACTGCGCTACTTTTTGATTGCCGGGTTGATCGCCGCATTTTGGTTCGTTCCGCGGGCGCGAATGCCACACCAACGGTTGTTTAACGTCGGGTTGTATGTCGTCTTTATCTTTTCAGCCGTCGTTGATTATGAATCTTATCAAAGCATAGGGCTGTCGTATGCGTTGACGGTGCTCGCGATGGTCATTGCTTCGACGGCATTCGTCTTGCTCCTCGTTCAGACACATCGTGATCCGGTTTGGAGAGGGTCATGGCAACTTGTCCTCGTCTTAGCTGCAATCGGTGTCTTTACGACCTACACGTTGATCATCATGGAGTTACCATTCTACCGCGGTCTTGAAGAGACGGCGCGTAGTACGACGTTGTCCGCGGCCTATATCGTCCTCGCACTCGTCCTTGTCGCGATTGGTCGGATGCGGACGTCGTCGACGTGGCGATTATCCGGGTTGTTGCTACTGACCATCAGTGCCGTCAAGCTTTTACTATTCGATTTGTCGTTCCTGAGCTTATTCCAAAAAGCATTCGTCTTCATTGGCTTCGGAATCGTCACGTTCATCATTTCACGGACGTACTTCAAAAAACGCAAAGAACAAGCCTGACAAAACGCTTGAATCGGTTGAAATGAACCGGTTCAAGCGTTTTTAATTGCTCAAAAATTTTTATTGATAACGATTATCATTGTCGTCTATACTATTTAAGGAACTGACTTAATTAGTAACAGGGGGAATCATACATGAAACAAGCATTATTGATGACAGGGGCGCTCGCCGTCGTTTTAGCAGGTTGCAGTGAAGCGAAACAAGCGGAGACACCAGCACCGAAAAAGATGAATTTTGACCAGGTCGTCACGGATTACCGGACGTATGCGATCAACGAAATCGATACGTTCGTCCGCGAGACGGAAAAGTTCACGGATGCCGTACAAGCCGGGAAGCTTGAAGAAGCGAAAGCGTTGTACGCACCGACGCGGATGTATTACGAACGCGCAGAACCAATCGCGGAAGTATTCGGTGACCTTGATCCGAAGATCGATGCGCGAGCAGGCGACGTGAAAGCGTCGGAGTGGGGTGGCTACCACCGGATCGAGCAAGGATTATTCGAAAAAGGAACGACAAAAGGTTATGAAGCATACGCGAAACAATTGATGAAGGACGTTCATTTACTGCGGGCAAAGGTCGAGACGGTCGAGGTGACACCAGAATTACTCGTCACGGGGGCGACGGATTTGTTAAACGAAGTCTCGACCTCAAAAGTGACAGGGGAAGAAGACCGTTATTCGCATACCGATTTATATGACTTCGCGGCAAACGTCGAAGGGGCTGAAAAGATTTACGAACTGTTGAACCCGGCGCTGAAAAAACAAGATGCGGCGTTATCAAAAGAGATTGCTGCTCGCTTCAAGGATGTCTACGCGTTACTCGATGCGAAGAAACAGGGTGACGGCTATGTTCTCTATACGAGTCTCTCGAAACAAGACGTCAAACAGATGAGTGTCGCCATCAATGAACTCGCGGAACCGCTCTCGAAGATGGGCATCGTACTGGAGGGATAAGCATGAAACCAATCCAAGAAGGCGTCACGCGGCGTGACGTCCTGAAGGTCGCAGGCTTGACGAGTCTCGGGGCCGCCCTGTATGCCAGTGGTCTTGAGAAGTTTCTTCCACGGACATTGACTGTTGAAGCAAGTGATCAAGAGCCGTTCTACGGGACGTATCAAGCAGGCATTTTGACACCACCACAAAACCACGTCCAAGTCGTAGCGTTTGATATCAAGACGGAGCGACGCGATGAACTCGTTGATTTATTAAAACGCTGGACACGGTTATGTGCCCGACTTGCGGCTGGGTTACCATATGGCGATTCCGACTCCCGTTACGTCCCACCGGAAGATACGGGGGAAGCGGACGGATTATCGGCCGGTCATTTGACGTTTACGTTCGGGTGCGGTCCAAGTCTATTTGACGGTCGCTTTGGTATTCAGCATAAACGACCGGAGGCGCTTAAACCGTTGCCGACGTTCGATCTCGATCGTTTAGATGAAAAATGGGGCGGAGGTGATCTTGTCGTTCAAGTTTGCGGTGATGATGCGCAAGTCGTCTTCCATGCAATTCGTAACCTCGTCCGTGTTGGGCGCGGAACGGTCGCGATGCGATGGTCGCAAGCTGGCTTCCAGCGCAGTAAAGCAGCAGATGCCTCTGGCGGGACGCCGCGCAATCTATTCGGCTTCAAGGATGGCACGGGAAATCCCGACGTCTCGAAGCAACAAGTCCGGAAAGAATCGCTCTTTTGTCAGTGGCAGGACGGGACGCCGTGGTTAACGAACGGCTCGTTCCTCGTCGTCCGCCGCATTCAGATGCATCTCGAGGTTTGGGACCGGACGATCCTGAAGGAACAGGAACGGACTTTCGGACGCGAACGTGCTTCCGGGGCACCGCTCGGCTCAACAGACGAGTTCGCTTCCGTCACCCCAGCGAAACGACAAGCTCGTGGCGAAGCTGCCTTACCGGTTGACTCGCATACCGCTGTCGCGCATGGAGACGGGAAGACAGCGATCCTACGCCGTTCCTACTCTTATCAAGACGGCATTGATGAGAAGACAGGTGCCCTCGATGCTGGACTACTCTTTTTATCGTATCAGCGTTCGCCAAAACAATTCATCGCGATTCAGCGCCGTCTTGCCACGCAGGATCGACTGAATGAATACATCACGCACCGTGGAAGTGCCATTTTCGCCTGCTTCGGTGGGATCTCGAAAGGAGGCTACATCGGTGATGCGTTATTTGCGTAATCTTGTCCTTTTACTTGTACTCCTTGTAGCTGGTCAACACGCGGTGCCTGTCCATGCTGCTTCGACGGATGATCTCTATGTCGCAATCGGACAAGCCCTGTCTGCCGTCGCAAGTGAAGATCGCGCGGCACTGAATCAAGCCATCGATGAATTAGGGCAAGCTGCTCAAGATTTACCTGATCAACAAGCGGCAATCACGAAAGCCGTCAAACAGGTCGATGCAAAACGATCGGCAACGTTTCCTGAAGTCCGCGAGCAACTGACGGCACTCTCTGCTGCCGTCCGGAAGCAGGAAGAAGCCACGAAACCGAAGACAGATCCGGTTGCGAAAGCAAAGGTGAAGCAATTACTTTCGTTGACAAAAGAGATGCGTCAAGTCAAAGCGAGCGATCGTCCGGCAGCGGAACAACGATTGTTGACCGCTTGGGCAACGCACGAAAGTCTTGTCCGTAATGACAGTATCGGTCACTATGGCAACATCGAGATGGCGCTTGCGTCGATTCGGATCGCCGCGGCGCGAAAGCCTGCGGATACGAAGGAGTGGAAGGCGGCACTTGATCAATTCGACAATGCAGTCCAGTCCTTCCTCGACGGAGAACAAGTCCAAGCGAAGAAAACAGGACTGCAGTCACTGCTGACACCGCTTGAAGAGGCGCAGACCGCGCTTGCAGCAAGTGATTTGCCGCAAGCGAAGCTGGCACTCGAATCGTTTCTGAAGACCTGGCCGCGAGCCGAAGGCGAGGTCCGGACACGAAATGAAGGTCTCTATTCCCAGCTTGAATCAGACGTACCACTGCTACTTGCTCGGCTGACGCCGGAAACTCGGCAAAAGACGGCACAAGAACTCCAGTCGTTCGAGAATGCTATTGCACAATTACAAACAAAGACGCATTATACGTTCATCGACGCAATGCTCGTGATGCTCCGGGAAGGTTTGGAAGCATTATTAATCGTCAGTGCACTTGTTGCCTTTGCACGGAAAAGCCGAACCAAACAAGAAGGTAAGGTCTGGGCAGGTGCCGGGCTTGGTCTGATCGCAAGTGGTCTGTTAGCCCTCATCCTGCAGACAGTCTTTCAAGCCTCATTCGCAGCAACAGGTCGCGAACAAATCGAGGGCTATACGGGAATCGTCGCGGTCGTCGTCATGCTGTTCGTCGGCTACTGGTTGCACTCGAAAAGCGCCGTCGCGAAACGCAAACACTTTTTGTCGACGCTCTCAACGACGTCCTTGTTCTTCGTCAGTTTCTTGACGATCTTCCGAGAAGGCGCCGAGACGTTGTTATTTTATATCGGAATGGCACCAGCGATGACGAAGACTGCCTTGTTATCCGGAATCGGTCTCGCGATCGTCATCATCGGTCTCGTCTCGTATGCGGTCATTCAGATCGGTGTCCGTTTACCGATTCATCGCCTGTTCCAAGTCGCATCCTGGTTAATCTATCTAATGGCGTTCAAGATTCTTGGTACGAGTCTGCACGCGTTGCAGCTGACGAACGTCTTACCGATCCATCCGATCAATGGACTCGGAACCGCCGGCTGGATTGGCTTTTATCCGACGCTCGAGACGCTCCTCCCGCAAATCGTCCTGATGATTCTGATTGCCTTGTTTACAATTTGGCAAAAGCGGCGTGCGTCTTTAATCCAGACGGCTGCTTAATCCATTTTTCAATTTCAGGTTTCAACTATTATGTTTCGGGTATAACTTCTTATCAGCAGCTTGCTGCATGAAGGAGAGGGATTTTTATGCTTGAAACGCGCATCGTACGAAACATGACCGCTGTCGACGCAGAAGTGACGAGCCTTAAATCAAGTGGTTATTCGAATAAACAGATCTACATCTTTGCGAAAGACGAAGAACTCGCAGAACGGATCGCGAACGATACGCAGACGTTACCGTATCGCGTGACGAAGAAGTCGTTCTTCGAGACCTTATTATCAGCCGTCCGGAGTAACCGGAAAGACCGGATCGCTCAGTTGTCCGAGCTTGGTATGACGAAGGATGTCGCCGAGGACCTAGAAGATGAAGTCCGACACGGTCGGATTGTCATCGTCGGTTCGAAGTCTGATTTACTGAATCCAGCGTTTGCGGCATCGTATGTGGCGGATGAAGCAACCGATTATGGTGCTGGCGTCCCGAAACTCGAAGATGAGGAAACGACGACGACTTTACCAGCCGATCAAAATGTCAAATTAAAAGATGAATGATACGTAAGCCTCCTGTTTCTCAGCATAGAGACAGGAGGCTTTTGTTTAACCTTCTCTTGGAAGGGAATGGAAAGTAGGAAAGACGATGCAATTCTTATATGTCGGCTATTATGATGCAGACCGAATGGATGCTTTATCGAAGGAAGAGATCGATACGTTGATGTCGCGTTGTGATGCGTTAATGGACACCTTTAATGAACAAGTCAACGTCCTATCAGACTGGCACCCCGGTCTTACGACACAAGCATTTTACTGGCAGGATGGGGTCGTACAGAAAAAAGTAGAACCGGATCGAACGCACGGGGAGCAGATCGGCAGTTTGATTGTCTTTGAAGCACGTGATTTCGATCAGGCGATGGAACTGGCTTCCCTTCACCCGACGACCCAAGTCGCAGAAGGGGAATCTTACGGGTGGCGCGCGGAAGTCCGACCGTTATCAGGTACTTCTTAATGTATGGGTTATGGACGACGTTTACGATTTGTAATGACAGATCAACCGCTCGGTGGCAAAGGACTCACGTAAACCAAAACCCCTCCTCTAGTCGAGAAGGGATTACATACTGTTAGGTTGTCTTCCACTCGATATCGATGACGTCCGCTGCTCGTACCATCCGGCGCATACCTGTCGATGTGACGAGTTCGATCGTTCCGCGGTCATGAAAAATCGCTTGGATCGAACCGGATACCGTATCGAGTTGTTTCAATCGGACGTGGACTGTCTGTCCGGTCCGGACTGCACGTTCCATGATGTGTTGTAAGGAGAGGCGATCACGAACGATCGTCTCTTCGCGTGATTGATACAGATGCTCAAGATGAAGGATATGCTGGCGTGAAGTCAGTTGTTTCCACTTGCGATTCGATCGTTTTTTAGATGCGAACATGGCTGACCACCTCCTGAATTGAGTCGTACGCTAGATAGTCGTGCGCTCTGCTTCAGTTATTTCCCTTCACGAATAGTGCTTAAACACGTGCTCCTGACATTTTTTCACGAAACGCCGCGATTGCCGCAACCGCTTCTTGATCGTACTCGACCTCTCCCGGTGCATTCCCTTCGGCAAGAATCGCTGTCTCAAGCGTCGCGTCAAGGAATGATGCGATATGCTCGAACTGCGTGACGAGCGCTTGTCCTTTGACGCGTGGATTATCTCCTCCGACCGCAATCAAGTGAAATCGTTTCCCCGCCATCCGGCTTTTGAAGTCAAGTTCTTCGTCGCGCAGTGACTCGCTGAATCGGTCGATGAATAATTTCATCTTCGTCGACATCGAGTACCAGTAAATCGGAGTGATGAACAGGATGTCATCGTGTTCAAGCATCTCTTCGACGATCCGGCGATAGTCATCGCCAATCGGCAAAAATCCTCCATGATGACGGCGGTCTTCAATCGGCTGAATCGAGACGTTCGCTAAATCGACAGCAACATGAGGGATTCCTTTCAATGCTCGTTCCCCGAGCCATTCACTGTTTCCTTTGCGTGAGCTACCAAAAATCGTATACATATCGTGCATCTCCTTTTGAATTCGATTGTTCTATTCTATTCCAAACTGCACTGTCAATACACCGATATGCTCACAATTGGTTTTGAATAAGGGTTTTGCGGAAAAAGACAAGAAGACGAAAAACAAATAGGGGAGGAACGGTCGAATGGAGAGAAGTACGCTCATTGCGCTAGAAAAACACTTATATGCCATCCACCTCGAGATGGATGGACTGGCGCGACTCATTACGAAACAATTAATTCATTTGAGCCAAGTGGCTGCATCCGTCGAACATTTTCGACGGATGAGCTTTGATATCTATAAACATCGGACGTCACTCGAGCAGATTCCGTCACAAGTCTTGTATGAGACGGCACTCGACTACGAAGACTGGCTTGAGGAAGAGTTTGATGAGATTCCTGCTAGCTGGCAACTGGCGACGAAAGAAGAGGAGGCACTCGAGCAGCTTTGGTGGTTCGAATTCTCACGAATTCAAGCGGAGCTCGAAGAATGGCTTAGTCTCTATCTGATTCGCCGGATTCGAGAAGACGTTCGTTACATGCCGCCGGTGATCGAGAAAAATGCCTATGCTTTATCAGAGGATGCCCGTCATGTCTTTTGGCGTCTCTTACAACGCTCCGTTGCGAAGCCTTCATCAAAGATTAAGGCGAACCAACTGTCATGTCGAATGGGCATCGCTGAGATTGCCCGCTGTGCCCGACTTAATCAAGACCGGACACGTCGTGCGATTGGTGAATTGACGCGTCGTGGTCTGATTGCAATCGAAGAGGATGATGAGAAGCTAAAAATGCGGCTTCGCCTTCAAGTCATCTGATTTAAAGCTATGAACCGTTCGATCATCCGTTCATCCCGACGCGCGGATGGACCGATCCAAATCAGGTGACCGGGACTTTTCGATTCAATGAACTGCGCGTGAGGAATACTCCGTCGTGCGTGTTCCGCATGCTCGAACGGAACAGCACGGTCTGACTTCGAATGGACGATCAAGACGGGACACGTGACGGCTTCAAGCCGTTCTCGTTCGATGTCTTGTGTGATATCAAACAAGACACCTCGCCCAGGACCATTTTGAAGACCAACCTCATATAATAACGACGCATCCGTCTCACTAATGTGGGTACGGATCGTTTCGCGTGGTAACAGACTCGTCATCTCGACCATCCGCACCGCAGCTTCTTCAGGAAACTTGCGAATCTTATCCTTCACATACGTCCAAAGCCCCCACTGGATGAACTGCAGGGGACGTTGTAAGACCGGTTGGATCAGAAGACGATGATACGGAAGCGAGATCCGGTGCGTCATCGCACACGCTAAAACGAGGGCATGGACGCCTGGATCCATTCCAGCAAGCGTGATTGCCGTCGGTCCGCCGGCAGAGATGCCGTAAACGGTGTACTGTTTAATCTGGCGGGAAGCAAGCCACCCAGCGTAGAACGTCGCAAGCGCCTCTGGACTATCCGCGAGCTGAAGCGGCGTTCTTCCATATCCCGGACGTGACGGTACGATGACACGATATCCTGCCGTGATTAACTTCTCGACATGGTAGACTTCTCGGTAATCCGACTGCGTGCCATGAATCAAAAGAATGACAGGACCGCTCCCGCTATCCCGGTAATCAAAGCGCTGACCATTCCATTCTGCGATATAATGCATCCAAATTCTCCTATCTCTTAGTTTTTACCATTTTATTGTTAATTTAATATTCATTTTCATGTATACTGTAAAGTATAACCAAACCATTGTGACTTAGGAAATGAGGATGCGTAGTGTCTAACGAAAAATTAACGAACCGTGACCGCTTACTTGCTGTACGAGAAATCTTCGAACGTCAGTCGGATGAAGACCATACGTTAACGCTTGAGGAATTGAGCATGGAACTCTCGAAACGAGGACTGATCGAGAAGCTATCCCGAAAATCGTTGAAGGATGATATTGCGGCACTTGCCAAATCAGGTTTCGACGTCGTGGCGGAAGAGACGAAGAATGGACTTGCCATTCCGTATCATCTCGTCAGTCGTCCTTTTGAGCATCATCAGCTCCGATTGCTGGTCGATGCCATCGCCAGTGCGAAGTTCATCTCGGAGAGTGAGACGACGTCTCTCGTTCAAACGATTCAGTCGTTGACGAGTGATAAGATGGCGGAATCACTCCAACCGGTGCTACATACTGTCAAAAAACCAAAAGGAATGACGTCCCGCTCGATCGATACGATCCAGAAAGCCATCAGCGATGGTTTCGTCATCAGTTTCCAGTACCAAGGAAAGTTCAATGAACGGACGCGGAAGTTCGAGTTACGGAAGGATGGCGAGCATTATCTCGTTTCTCCGGCTCACCTGTTGATGGATAACGGAAATTACTATTTGATTGGACGCGATGAGCGGATCAAAGAGATCCGGACGTACCGGGTCGACCGAATCGTCGATTGTAAAGCGTTCGAACCGATGGAAGAACCGGTTCACGTCGAGCCGAGTTACCTAAGTAACATGTTCAACATGTACGGGGGAGAAAACGAGCAATTGACGCTTAAATTCCAGGAGAGTCTGATGCCAACCGTCGTCGACCGGTTCGGGACAGATATCCGCTGCCGTCGCCTCGATGACCTCTGGTTCGAGGTCAAAGTCGATGCGCTCTTTTCCGACGGGTTCATGATGTGGCTGATTCAATTCGGCAACCAGGCGGAAATCATCGCACCTGTCGAACGTCGGGAGACATTCAAGAACAAGGTGGCAGGTCTTGCGACGATGTACCAAGTCGTAACACCTGCTCTTTAAGGGCTGAAGCAAGGTTCACTTGACCGTGGATCTTGCTTTTTTTATTTGTCGAGAAAAAAACTTTTTGTCGTTTTTTGTCGGATATTCATATTTGAATATTTTAAGCGAATAGTTCCAGTTACTATTAAGGATATCTGATACTTATGTAGGAGGAACGACATGCAACAGATGGAAAAAAGCCAATCAAACGGGATGCGGAAACTAGCTGCTTTCCTCTTCTTCGTTTGTCTATCCTATACATCGTGGTACTTATTTTCACTTTTTGTCTTTCATCTCGTGTTTCCAGAAGATGTCGTGACATCCTTAGATATCGTCGTGTTCGGATTCAGTCCGGTCGTCGCTCTTGTCGTCACCATCGGCTCATTACGCTTGATTGAACGACGCATGAAACCTAAATTCACACCCCTTTTATTCATCGGGTATACGTTCTCGACAAGCATCTTGATTTATTACGCGATCGTGAACGAACTTCTGCCCCGACTGTGACTTGCAACTCCCCAGCAATTGGCATATGCTACGCTTATAGCTTGCTAGGTAAGGGGGGATACGATGAACGCACAGTATATCCTCGACTGGATGCCGCTCGTGATTCCTGTCGGTGCCATCGTCTTTATTGTCGTCATTGCAAAAAAAGCTTCGAAAATCGATGCTGAAAAGTAAGGAGACTCCAATCAGGGAGTCTTTTTTTATTGGCTTCTGTTGGTACTTTATTCACGCGATTTCCCTATTGTGCAAAAACATAACGTCACCCATTTCTATGGTATAAAGGAACTAGGCGAAAGACCTAATATTAGGAAATCATGGAGGGACAGATGAGACAAAGAACCGTCATGACTTTACTTGCACTCAGTCTACTGCTTACCGTATGTATGATGAAAAAACCAACGTTGACGCCAAAAGCCAGTACCATCGATCTCACCATCGCCGTCGTCGGAACGGCTCCAGTACTTACGCAATCCCCGGACTTCCACTCGATTGATCTGCAGGAGATCAAAGGAGATTTACGACGATACGACGCCGTCATGATTATGCCGGAGTACTTACATCAGGTAGCAGGACGTGACTATGCTACCGTCTACCGGAAGGCGCAGATTCCCTTTTTCTTTATCGGCTCTCAAAAATCCATCGAACCGTTTCTTGATCCGAGTCTATCCTATGAGGAAAGCATCTCGGTGCCGAATCCGACGTTTGCGGCTGGTATGCTCTATGACGGTACACAAAAGACGACCTGGTTGTTTGGTGAGGGAATCGAACGACCGAATCGTTCAGAGCAACTGAAGATCTATCAATCGATCTTTCAAACGATTGAACAGAGTCACTTAGCAAAGTAACGCTTGAATGAAACAGACCGAAGCGCTCGGAAGTACATCTACTTCCAAACACTTCGATCTGTTTTTTCGTCAATCGAGTTGTTTCGTCGGGGCTAAGACGATTTCCCGGATGTTCACATGTTGCGGTTGCTCGAAGGCGAATAAGACGGTGTCCGCGACGACTTGCGGATCGAGTCCACCGTCAATCGCTGTTTCCATTCGTTATAGCCGTCCTTGATCGCATCACTTGTCGTATGACCGAGTAATTCCGTCTCGACGACACCTGTTGCGATCGTCATGACGCGGACACCGTGAGACGCGACTTCACCTCGGACGTTCTCACTCATCGCGTGGACGGCGAATTTCGTACCGACGTACGCGGCATGGTCTGCGAACGTCTTTTTACCCGCAATCGAACTGATATTGATGATCTGCCGGTCTTGCGCTCTACCATCGAGGGAAGGACGGCTTGCATGCCGTGTAAGACACCGAGCGCGTTGACGTCAAACATCTCTTCCCATTCTTCCGCGTCTTGTGTCTCGATTTGACCGAGTAACATCCGTCCTGCATTATTGATGATGGCTTCGACCGGTCCGAACGCTTCCGTCGCGTCTGCTAAAGCAGCATCGAGGGCAACTCGGTCGGTGGCTGCGACTTGGCGGATCAAGACATCGTCTGAAGCAAGGCTCGTAAGACGATCAATCCGTCGTCCGAGCAATAAGACGCGGTACCCTTTCTGAATGAACGTTCGCGCAATCGCATGCCCGATTCCTGACGTAGCACCGGTGATGGCAATGAATCCTGTTTTCATGATATCGTCTCCTTATTTGATATGATAAATTGAAGATAACAGAGGGAAACCAATCCGAGAAGTACGCACTTTTAGGTCAGTCGGTTACCTTTTGGTAAGGGAGGGAACGGTATGCCGTATATAAATGAGTTCGATGCGACGATGCGTCAGATTCAAGGCAAGTGGAAAGTGATGATCTTGTACGAGCTGCATGAGGAAGGCGCGGTACGTTTTAATACACTGGAGCGTTATATCCAGGACGTCTCACCGAAGACGCTGACACAGCAGCTGAAGCAACTCGAACAAGATGGCTTGATTACGCGGACCGTCTACCCGGAAATCCCACCTCGTGTTGAGTATGCGTTAAGTGCGAAAGGTACGTCCTTGATTCCACTACTCGATGCGATCTGCGACTGGGGACTCGCGACGACACCACGCAACCAATTATGCGCGACGAGGAAGCCCCTGCTCCATGAGCAGGGGCTTTTCGTTAACGTTCGATTTGTTCTCGTACTTGACGGCGGAACGTCTGAATGTCGTAGGCCGGTTCACTTGGACTGAACTCAATCCCGTCAATCAGTCGAGCGTTTGGTGACGCATCTGGGAACTCGATCCGTGTCAGCCATTCAAGCGTCGTCTCTTCATGACGTCTTGGGAAGGCTTGCTCGAGTTGAGAGGCAATCTTCAGAAGCGGATGATGACTATGCCGCTTTGGCGCATGCGCCCGTACTTGTTTGGAGTGCTTGACGGTTTGTTCTTTTTCGATCGCTATGACTTTTCGCTTCCGGATGACATAAAGCGTAACCGCAACTAAGATCACCGTCAGAAGCGTCGTTGCGATCCAAATCCAATCCGGTGTTCCTGCCTGGACGGCAGCTTGCTCCACGTCTTGAACACCTTTGATATTCTCTAGCCCCATTGCCCGGTTCGTCATCGTGTCCGCTTCCTGACCAAGTGGTTCCGTCCAAAGGAACAATGAACCGAATGCTTCAAATAGCGGACGAATCGCACTCATGACGGATCCGACGAGCGCTTCTTTCGTGAGACGGAAGACAACAGCGATGATCAGCCCCGCGCTGAGGACCAGCGCGATCGTCGGGAAGATACGCCGCCATTCTGTCATGTAGGTGACGACGAATGGATACGCAATGACGAAGACCAAAATTAAAAATGCGCCAATTGGTGGTGTCACTCCCGGGAACAATACCATCACGACGCCGATGACCATCGCACTCGTAGCGTATCGCCACGGCGAATCGACCGTATCAAGAAACGCGGTCCAGGCGACGAAGACAAGGGCTAAGACGCTAGCTACGGGAGAGAGGAAAAACAAGGACCCCGCTACGAGTAACTGTAATCCGATTCGAAGCGAACGATGTGGTACGAAAGCGAGTACCGGAAGAGCGATCGCGAGATAGAACGGAACCGGTAACAGACTCGCAAGGAATATCCACCAGAGAATCATGCGCTCACTCCTTTCTGCCGGTGACCGAGATGAATCTCCGCCGTCGTCGACGGCACACTACGTTGCAATCGCTTCGTGAAGTACCGTCGCTCGAGCGGTAGATCGTATTCGGAAATCCGGGCAAGGCATTCCATCGTCCGTAGGAATTGATGTTTTCCCATACCAGACGGAACATGGTACCACTGACCGGATCGGTTGACCATCGAAATCCAGAGGCTGTAGGAAGCCCCTTGTTTCTCGAGTTCACGGATGATCGTCGCGGCACGCGATAATAGTTTCTCGAAGTCCGAGCGGAGGGCGAGTCCGTCTGCGGACAAGCCATCGACGATGACGGCATAATCATGGTTACGTTTCCGATCATATTGATACGAGTACAGCTCATTCGTCTTCGCATAAGCGGACCAGTAGATCGACTTCGCATCTCCGGAGTAGGGGACGACGGAGTGGAAACTCGAGCGATCGGTGAACGGACTCGAGCGATCAATCGTCTCACCGGGAATCATCCGCTCATTCCACTCGACTGACGCTGGTGCAAAGTCAGGGAAGACGTGACCCAGCTCTTGGATATCAAGCGTCACATAGATTGTGATCAAATGAAACGGATCCAAGATCATGACGTCAAACGACTGAATCCGAATCGTTCCTCGGTGAGCGGCAATGACATCGATTGAAAACGGCACAATCGTCTGTTTGCTGACATATAAGTGTTGACGCCAAAATTGACTACTCGCATCAGGAAGCTTGATCTGATCCCCGAGCAAGCCAGAAATCGTGATGCGACCGAGTGGTAACTTCGTTGGGTTCGACAATTCGAACGGTATCTGGATCGTTTCCTCTCGAAAAGCGCGAACCGTCTCAAGGAGGCGGACGCGAATCCGCTTCGCAACGTATTCGAGATAATACGGCATCACCCAGCCATATAATGTATAGGCGAGTAATAAAGCCGCAATCCAGACAGGACCATAGAGTCCCACGATGACGCCGCTTGCACCTGTCATCGTAAGAATGATGAGGTTAAAGCCTTTTGGTATGATCAATTGCATGATTACACCTCAGTCGGAACAGTGAGTGAATCGAGGACTTGCTCGACGAGACGTTCGTTCGATAGCTTCAGCGTCGCTTCGAGCGTCAAGACGAGACGGTGGGCAAGCAATGGCGTCGCCAAGTGCTTGACGTCCTCTGGTGTGACGTACGTCCGCTCCTGCATCCAGGCCCGTGCTTTTGCTGCTTTTAAGAGTGCGAGCGTCGCTCGTGGACTCGGTCCGATCTCAACGTCACGATGGGCGCGGAGTGCGTCACAGACATCGAGTAAGTAGTTTTCGACGCTATCCTCGATCGAGACGGCAACGACTTCCTCTTTCCAGTCATTGAGTTGTTCGAGCGGAATCTGTAGTTCGGCTGCTGTTAAGTGCACCCCGCGTAATAATGCTTTTTCCGCTTGACGTGTCAGCGGAGCGAACGATAACTTGAACAAGAAACGGTCGAGTTGGGCATGCGGTAATGGGAATGTACCGTGTCCATCGAACGGATTTTGTGTCGCGATGACAAGAAAGTGTTGCGGTAACGTATAAGATGTATCCCCGATCGTCACTTGCCCTTCCGCCATTGCCTCGAGCAATGCTGACTGTGTCCGTGGAGTCGTCCGGTTGATTTCATCGACGAGGACGATGTTCGCGAACAGCGGACCAAACCGTTGTTCAAACGATCCTGTCAGCGGGTTGAACAGCTCCATCCCAAGTAGGTCGGTCGGTAACGTATCCGCTGTACATTGAACACGTGAGAACTTCGCTTCGAGTGTCTGCGCCAGTGCTTTTGCTAATGTCGTCTTACCGGTCCCCGGGCGGTCTTCGAGCAACACATGACCTTCTGCGAGTAAGCCCATCAATAAATGATCAATCACATCGTCCTGACCAAGGACAGATTGTTTGAGTGATGTACGTAACGTTTGAAACATAGATGATTCCCCCTTTAAGATGCATCGTATTTCTAAAGTGTACGAAAATTCAGAAAAAACTGCTAGTGATTTTCCAGGAATCACGCATAAAGAAATACGTCTATCTTTTATACTACCATTTTCATCCAAAATTTTCGTAAAATATTAAAAAAATTGAAACAGGATTATGAAGTCACTTAGCGAATAGAAGGATATAGTCATTGGAATAGGGAGGATGGACAGATGAAACCACACACGACCGAATCGAACTCTACTCTAAACCAGCAACAGGATGTTGCTCACAGTCCTATTGACGAGTATCAACGGATTGTTGCTGGAGGACCTCCGAATCGCCGAGCCTTTGCCGCGATTCGTCGGCTCCCATTCGGATTACGTTTGCTGACGTATACGCTCGGTTCCTTATTCACAGCAGGCATCCTCGCTGGACTCGTCATCAGTCTACTCGGTTAAAAAAGACTCCCTCAGCATTCCGAGGGAGTCTCATCATTCTTCAAAGAGATCATCCATCAACTCGGAGATCTCTTTTTTACGTGCGTTCGTCTCATCGCGTAAGATCCGAATCGAGCGCCCGGTCCAGTCGAGTCGGTCGCCAATCGTCGCCTGGCGCGGCAAACGACTTTTCGGTAATGTGATCGTCTCGCGGTCGTCGGTCTCGCAAATCGCTAGATCGTCTTCAAAATCAGCTAGGGTCAATCGCATCTGATGCACCTCCACGTCTCGTTATTTCGGCCGTAAATCGGTCCGGTTCGATTCCTTGATGCCGTCACCGGTCGAGATATACTGGATCGTTCCACTTTGATCGGTCCGGTCAATCGTAATCCGTTCTGTCTTTAGCTCCTGTAAGACGGAGGGGCGTGGGTGACGATAGGCATTGTCCTTCCCGGCTGAGATCAACGCTCGCTTCGGATCAACGGCTTTTAGGAAGGCCAGGGAGGACGATGTGTCTGCTCCGTGATGCCCAAGCTTCAAGACATCGGTGCTAAGATCGACATCTGACTCGAGCAATTGTCGTTCCGTCCGGATCGGAGCGTCACCCATGAAGAGGAACCGATCCTGTCCATGTTCGACCCGCAGAACGGCACTCCAACTGTTGAGATCCTGCGTTCCGTCCGTTAGGGGCGCAAGGAACGTAAAGCGTGCGGCTTCACTCGGTATCTCAAGACCTGCCTTAACCGACTTGATCGTCACCCCTTCGCGCTTGACGGCAAGGAGGAAATCGCGGTATGTCTCTGTCGTATGCGTGACACGCGGGGCATAGACGCTATCGACTGGAAAGGCATCGAGGACGGTATCAAGTCCACCGATATGATCGGCGTCCGGATGTGTCGCGATGACTGCTGTTAAGCGTTTGACACCCAATTCTTGCAGGTAGCGGACGACATCTTCGCCTTTGCCGTTATTCCCACCGTCAATCAAGATCGCGTCTTCCTTCGTCCGGATGAACGTGCTATCCCCTTGACCGACGTCAAAACCATATACCTCCATTTGTCCCGCGGTTGGGGCAGGGGGCTCTTCATCCCGGGTCGTGTAGAAGATGACAATCAGGCAGAGTGCTAACAGAATCGTTGATCCCCACTTCAACATGTCGGTTCCTCTCTCTCGAACAGATAGAGCATGCCGTTACGCGGATGACCGAACCGCGGTCCGCGGTAACCGCGCCGTTTCAAGGCAGCCCGCATCAAAATCATCATGCCGCCGTGACCGACGAGCAATACTCGTTCATCGTCCTCGAACATCAATTGATTCAATAGGACCTCAATCCGTTCGTTCGCTTCCTTGATCTCCGCCTGAATCCGTTTGCTGAACGGGGCTGCGAGTCGACCGAGGACCGCCCAGCCAAGAAACGGTAACCGTAGATTCGACTGAATCGTCGGAAACGGTACTTCCCGTAGTAGATCCGTCACGATGATCTCTTTATCGTAGACACTCTTCGCCGTCTGGACGGCGCGTGGCATGCTACTGGCATAACAGACTGTCCAGTCGATCTGACCGAGCTCGACCGGTTGAATATCGATGTCTGACGTATCATACCGTTCAATCCATTTTTCAATATCGCTGGCACTGATCCAGCCTTTCGTCGGGTATCCTTCCGTCACCCGGTGATGTCTCACTAATCCAATTTGTTTCATACTTCGTGCGACGGTCAAGACCGTCTCCCTCACTTTCATTCATCGTTTAGAGTGCGACGCGAATCGCGAGTCCACATAAAATCGCACCTAAGATACTGAGCAAGCTCCCGATGATGTAATATTCCGCAAAGCGGCGATCTTCAAACTGTTTAAAACGGGCCAGTGCCTTCAAAGCAATGATGAACCCGATGGCTCCGGTTGCGTTCGTGACGACGAGCAAGGTAATGATCGCCCGTTCGACGAGACCGATATAACGCCCGATTCCGTTTAATTCCGTCGTATAACTGCGCGCAGAATCTTCGACTTCATGTGTGACGGTCCGCGAAACGCCGTCTAATTGCTCCTTACGTGTCACTTTTCGCTCGAAATGCGCTTCGATCAAGCGCGGAGCAAATGGTGCGAGCATTAAGGCAATCCCGTGGCCGAGTAACTCCGTTGTCACTAAACTAAAGCATAGAATCCAGAGGACCTGCTCGGGTCGTGAGAACGACAACGACCAATCGATCGGGATGAATATCCATGTCAAAGCGATGATAGCAGCGATATGTAACGCTTGATCGATCCAGTACGCCGCCGCTTGCTTGACGCGACGTTTGAGCGGGGAGGCATCGAGTAGGGCGTGAAACACGAGAATACTTCCTCCAAGCCATCCGGCGATGTCGATGGTTAATCTCCCTCGGATGCCGAAGAACGCAAGGACAAGTAGCATCAGAGCCGCATGAACGGCAATATGTTGGAATAAGATCCGTTGGTGTCGGTGTTTCAGTAGCGCCATCCGTCTCGTCTGTAATGGAAAATCAGCAAGTAGGTGGACAAGTATAAGGCTAAGTAAGATGGTCACCGAATCGCCTCCCAGACTTGGAATTGCTCCAGTGCCTGTGTCAAGGCAGCTTCAAGACGCTTCCGTTGCTTACGCTGCGAGCGGGAAACGAGTTTTGCGACATTCGCGCGGGCATCTTGTTCTTTAAAGCCCATCTTCAGACCGATCTCTTCATACGTATCATCTGGATATTGATCCATCAACCGGTGCAGTTCAATCTGACGGTCCGTCTTCCCGAAATACGCCGGATAAAGCATCTCGAGATAGCCATTCAGCAGGGCGGTCGGTAAGTAGGGCGGTCCAGCAAACGCAATCCGTGACGGAAGCGTCTTCGCCAATTCCTGTGCTTCAAAGGCATGAATGATCGCACTGCCATTGGCTTCTTCGGCTTGGGTCGTTGAAATCGTCTCATATTGACCAAATCCGATCCCGATGTAACCTGGCAATTCTTGATTCAATAAGTGCAGCATGACCGGATAACTAACCGGATAATCCGCAAATACCGCTAGTAAGCTATCACCGGATTTGATTTGGAACGGAACGATACTCGTTGGAAATGCCGTATTTAGATCGTTCGCGAGTTCTCGGAGCGCTTGAAGTAATGCTTCTTTGCTCGGATAATCGCGGGAGCCTTTGACATCAAACGACAAGGCAACAGCTTGCATGACGATTCCTCCTGTTCATTTGTTGCCACAATCATGGAAACATTTGATTTGTTACCGTTAAAAAGGTAACATTCGCGGTGTTACTGTTATTAGAGTAACAAAGAATGAAGAAGAAGACCAACAGGACGATAGACCGATTTTTACACGACAGGGGGGATGGATGAATCTGACTAAAAAATCATTTTTTTATTCAAGTTAACATAACATATATTATCAATAGTTATAAGAATTCGTCTCATAATCAAGGTAAACTTAAGATAGTGAGACGAAACAAAAAAACACGGGATTAACCGTGTTTTCGACAATCATACGGACGTGTCCGTTCCAATCGATGAATCAAACGATCCAAGAATATATGATGGCGGCGTTCGAGTTGCGTGATCCGTTCAAGCGGCAACCACGCGAAATCAAAGAAATCACCGCAATCCTGACCGTCACCAGCAACACAATGCGTCCAGCGGTTCTCTTGGCATTCAATGTGCGCATGATAGAAATACGTGTAATGCACCCGCATTCGCTCCGGATAACGCATCTCTTCTTCGCCGATGTACTGGACGGATGCTAACGAGAGACCACTTTCCTCAAGCGTCTCGCGGACAGCCGCTTCTTTTGCGATTTCAGCATCTTCGATCGTACCTGCAGGAATCTGCCAATCACTCTCAGGAGCCGATTGTGGATGAAAAACAAGTAGTTCCCATCCGTTAGGTTTTTCCCGAGTGATATAGATTGCTACTTTTTCGCGACGTCTGAATTTCATCTTCATCACCTCTCCAAGGTCGGCAGATTGCACAACAAGCAGCTAAAGGGACGGTCCCGTAGCTGCTTGATCAATTGACGCTATAAGCAAAGCTGCGGAGACGCGTGACCCGACGCTTGTTCGTGACGAATCGTGACCTAACTATTTCTTCTATTGTAGCTGTTATTGGTCAGTGTTTCAATTTGTAAACGATATTTCTAGCGATAAATCTCAAAATTCCGAGCATTCGTCTCAAAATTCCCTCTCCTGCCCTGCTAAATCTAAAAAAGCTCCCCCGTTATCCGGAGGAGCCTCATCTTATCGTGTATACCAGTCGAGTAAGGGACCGAATTTCTCTTCATCGTAGGCAAATGAACCGTTCGATAAGCGGTCGAGGAACGATAACGAACCGATTTGGATCGTTTTCTCTTGCTCTTTTCCGCTGAGGACCAATTCTTTCGCTTGTGTGACGTCGATCAATGCTGCGACTTGGTGTGGTTTCGATTTCAAATCACGGAGCAACTGTAAGCCACGGAGCGCACGGCTCGAGACTTGGAACTGATCCGCGAGGCGCATCTTCTTCAAGGCACCCCGTTGCGTCAAGAGAACGATCTGTGGTGCTTCCTTGAAGCCAATTGCACCCGCGACAACATCTTGATCCTTCAGGTTGATCGCTTTAACACCGGCAGCCCGAACACCGACGACAGGAACGTCGTCTTCCGTGAACCAGAGACCGAAACCGTTCTGTGTCGCAAGGAACAGTTCCGTTTGACCTGTTGAGACCTGAGCATACAAAACTTCGTCGTCTGCCTTCAAACGGACACCTTGAAGTGGTTTTGACTTCCGCTGGGCGTTGTAGTCACTCAGTTTCGAGCGTTTGACCATCCCTTGACGAGTCACGAACAAGCAATGCTGTGCTTCGTCGAACGAACGAACGAGATCCGCTGAGAGAACCCGGTCACCCGGTTCGAGTGGAACGAGGTTCGCGACGTGTTGACCGCCATCTTTCCATTTCGTATCCGGCAATTGATGGACCGGAATCAGCAAGTAATTCCCGCGAACGGTCCAGACGATCAAGTGATCCGTCGTCATCGCTTGCCCTTGGAGCAACGGACGATCCTTTTCCTTCAAATCCGGTAAGTCGTTCGAAGCACCGAATGAACGGAGCGACGAGCGTTTGACGTACCCGTTTTTCGACAGGAAGACCATCGTTTCTTCGACAGCGATCATGACTTCCGTCTTCAGCTTCAGTTCTTCAACTTCCGCTTCGATCGTCGAGCGACGTTTGTCTGCGACTTGTTCCTTCAAGACTGTCAATTCCTTGATGATGAGACGATTCCGTGTCTTTTCATCGTTAAGGATCTTCTCAAGACGAGCGATTTCCTTCTCGAGTTTCGCTGCTTCTTCCTGCAACTCGACGATATCGGTATTCGTTAACCGGTAAAGTTGGAGCATGACGACAGCTTCCGCTTGGCGATCCGTGAAGTTGAAGCGCGCGATCAGCTTCTCCTTTGCGTCCGCTTTGTTCGACGCAGAACGGATCAAAGCAAGCGTCTCATCGAGGACAGAAATTGCTGTCATCAAGGCAGAAACGACTTCCTGACGGCGTTTCGCTTGTTCGAGATCAAACGCTGTCCGGCGGATGACGACTTCCTTGACGTGTGCAAGATACGCATCAAGTAGTGTCAAGACGCCCATTTGCCGCGGTGTCCGTTCATGGATCGCGACCATGTTGTAGTTATAGGCAATTTGTAAGTCAGTCTGTTTGAGGTAGAAGTGTAAGACACCTTCTGCGTCCGCTTCCTTCTTCAACTCGATGACGACGCGTAAGCCGTCGCGGTCGGTCTCATCACGAACTTCCGCAACCCCTTCAACCTTTTTGTCGAGACGGAGTTCTTCCATCCGTTTGACGAGATTCGCTTTATTGACCTCATACGGGAGCTCCGTGATGACGATTTGCTGACGACCGCCCCGCAGTGTCTCAATCGTTGAGCGCGAGCGGATGATGACTTTCCCGCGTCCTGTCTCGAACGCCTTCTTGATGCCGTCAAGCCCTTGGACAACACCACCAGTCGGGAAATCCGGACCTTGCATGTGCGTCAATAGATCATCGACGTTCTGGACTGTCCCGGAGATCCGACCGATTGCAGCATCGAGGACTTCTCCCGCGTGGTGCGGTGGAATCTCGGTTGCGTAACCGGCGGAAATTCCCGTCGAACCGTTCATCAGCAAGTTTGGCAGGAGTGACGGTAAGACGAGCGGTTCTTCCGTCGTATCATCGAAGTTGAGCGTGTAATCGACGGTCTGTTTATTGATCCCGTCGAGAATGAGGCTTGAGACTTTCGACAGACGGGCTTCCGTATACCGCATCGCTGCCGCGCTATCGCCGTCGATTGATCCGTTGTTCCCTTGCATATCAATCAACGGATAGCGTAGTTTCCACTCTTGGCTCAAGCGGACCATTGCTTCATAGACCGATGAATCACCGTGCGGGTGATAGTTACCGATGACGACACCGACCGTCTTCGCCGATTTCCGGTAGGCCCGGTCGAACAGGTTACCTTCCGTATGCATCGCATACAAGATTCGGCGTTGAACCGGTTTCAGACCATCCCGGGCATCCGGTAAGGCACGATCTTGGATGATATATTTCGAATAACGACCAAACCGGTCGCCGACGACTTGCTCGAGCGACAGGTTCAGGATGTTTTGTAGATTAGACATGTTCGTTCACACTCTCTTTCGTCACGTGCTCATTCTCGATGATCGAGAGGTCTTCCGCGAGACCGAAGGCGACATTGTCCTCGATCCACGTTCGGCGGTGCCCGACGTTATCGCCCATGAGGACAGAGACGCGTTTTTCAGCAACAGCAGCATCGTCGATCGTGACCCGAATCAACGTCCGTGTCTCAGGATCCATCGTCGTTTCCCAGAGCTGTGGTGCATTCATCTCCCCAAGTCCTTTGTAACGCTGGATCATATAACCTTTACCGAACTTCTTCGTCGTTTTCTTGAGCGTCTCTTCGTCCCAGACGTATTCAAATTTCTCCGATTTGCCTTTCCCTTTGGAGACACGATAGAGCGGTGGTAAGGCAACGAAGACCTTCCCAGCGTCGATCAACGGGCGCATGTAGCGGAAGAAGAACGTCAATAGCAAGACTTGGATATGTGCGCCATCGGTATCGGCATCCGTCATGATGATGACTTTGTCGAAATTACAATCCGACAAGTCAAAATCGGCTCCGACACCGCCACCAATCGCGTGAATGATCGTGTTGATCTCTTCATTCTTCATGATATCGGCAAGTTTCGCTTTTTCCGTATTCAAGACCTTCCCACGAAGTGGAAGGATTGCTTGGAACGTCCGGTTTCGTCCTTGTTTGGCAGAACCACCGGCAGAATCACCCTCGACGAGGAACAATTCATTCTTGTCCGCGTTTTTCGAAGCCGCAGGTGTTAGTTTTCCGTTCAAGATGCTCGAACGTTTTTTCTTTTTCCCGTTTCGTGCTTCTTCGCGCGCTTTCCGTGCCGCTTCCCGGGCTTGCGCAGCGCGAATTGCTTTTTTGATCAACAGCGTCGCCGTTTGCGGGTTCTCTTCCAAGTACGTCGAGAGACGACGGCTGATGACAGCATCACAGCTCGTCCGCGCTTCCGGTGAACCGAGTTTCGACTTCGTTTGTCCTTCGAACTGGAGGAACTCTTCCGGAATTCGGATCGAGACGATCATCGTCAAGCCTTCGCGGATATCATTTCCGTCAAGGTTCTTATCCTTTTCCTTCAAGAGCGTGTTCTTTCGGGCATATTCATTCATAACCCGTGTCATCGCTGTCTTCGCACCGACTTCGTGTGTTCCACCGTCGCGTGTCCGGACGTTGTTGACGAACGACAGGACGTTTTCCGAGTACGCATCCGTGAACTGGAAGGCGATATCGACTTCGATCTCGTTTTCCGTTCCTTCGAACGCGACCGTCGGATGAAGCGTATCTTTATCATCGTTCAAGTACTGGACGAATTCGCTGACACCGTCTTGGTACTGGAAGATATCTTGTTTATCGGACCGTTCGTCCGTCAGCGTAATCTTCAGACCTTTCAGCAAGAAAGCGGATTCGCGTAAGCGTTCCGCGAGCGTATCGTAGTTGTATGTCAACGTACTGAAGATCGAGCCATCTGGTTTAAAGTAAACGCTCGTTCCTTTTTGACGCGTCGTACCCGTTTCAAGCAACGTCGTCTTCGGAATCCCACCGTTTTCAAACGTTTGCTCATATTGTTTCCCGTCACGGAAGATCGTTACTTTCAAATCCGTTGATAAGGCGTTAACGACCGACGCCCCAACGCCGTGTAAGCCACCGGACGTCTTATAGCCACCTTGACCGAACTTACCGCCAGCGTGAAGGACCGTGAAGATGACTTCAGCAGTCGGCTTTCCCGATGCATGCATCCCCGTTGGCATCCCACGTCCATGGTCACGGACGGTGATTGCATTATCTTTATGAATCGTAACGTCAATTTGTTCCCCGAATCCTGCGAGTGCTTCATCGATCGCGTTATCGACGATCTCGTAGACGAGATGGTGAAGTCCACGGTGATCGGTAGAACCGATATACATACCTGGGCGCTTCCGGACTGCTTCGAGTCCTTCGAGCACCTGTATGGCATCATCATTGTAGTTATTTAAGTCTGTCGCCATTCAATTCACCTCAAAATTCGAAATTACGACGTCGTTTTTACAAACGTTCGTTCGTTATTTCAAGTAGTCTGTCTCTAATTGTAGGCATCTTCTTGCTTCCTGACAAGCATAACCTGTAATGGGCATGAAAAAAGACACCTTCACGAACGGGTGAAGATGCCTAAAGTCGTGCGATGACTTACAGGTATTGATGCTCGATTTTGATGCAACGATTCTCAATATATGGAATGCCAGCGCCGAGCGCCAGGCTCTCTGCTTCGACACTTGAGAGACCAAGTTGATTCCAGATCATCCCGACGTCACCGTGAGCGACAGCATCTTTCGCGACATCCGCCAAAAACTCAGACCGACGAAAAACGTCAACGATATCGATGTGTCCTGGAATGCTTGCGACGCTCGGATAGACTTTTTGACCGTTCCACTCGTTTAACGTCGGATTGACTGGAATGACTTCGTATCCATGCTGGACTAAGTAGTCAGCAATCCAGTTCGCTGTCTTTCCGGAATCACTCGAGACGCCGACGACGGCAATGCGTTTCGCATCCTTCAAATATTGACGTGCTTGTTGATCGGTAATCATCTAGAACTCCCCCTTATGAAAATAACTCTTACCTAACACTCTTTACCCGAACCGAGATGAAGTATGCGAAATCGAGCACGTTTTCGACGTTTTTCAGAAATCGTCTTGAAATCAAATGAGTCGACCGATGACCCGTCGAACGACTTCTCGATGCAACTGAGAGCGAAATTGACTATTCATTCTTTTTTAGTGATTTAGGTGACATAATACTATTATTGTTATTAAATAGACTCCACAACCCTTAAACCTCTAAAAATAAGTTAAATTCTCACGTGCATCAAGTTGACCAACGACCCGTCTATCACCTTGTCGATGCAACTGAGCGCTCCCTGTCTGACAATTTAACATTGCGTGAAATAACTATTTCACGCAAATAAGTGACTGACGTATCAACGTTTGGTATACTACTACTAGAGGGGTGATTGTCGGATGAGTTTATTTAAAAACCTAGGAAAAACAATACATAAATCGACCGTTTCGGCTACAGCACCAGCGATTCCCGGTTATGAGCGGATGCCACGCTTCATTCAGTCCTATTTAGATCAGTTAGCAGCCAAACATTTCTCATTAGCAACGATGCGTCGGTACGTCTATGACTATGAAGCGTTCTTCCAATTCGTCGCTGCGGCGTCAGGTGAAGAGGTAACAGCGCGAGATATTCCACTTGAAGCATTTGTCGAGATCGATGCAGCAGGAATCGAAGCCTACGCCGAATACCTTGCCTTAACGAAACAAAATGCACCGAGCGTCATCAACCGGAAGTTATCAGCGTTACAGTCACTGTTTCGTTATTTGGTCGATACCGGTCAGTTGTCGGAAAACCCGGTCGCCAAAGTCAATCGACCGAAACAAGCCAAACGGGAACCGGTTTATCTGACAAAACGCGAATGGGACGAATTGATTCAGTTATTACCGTCAAACGTTGAGATGAATGCCCGTGAAGCGTCGCATTATGAACGGGATCGTGTCCGCGACGTGACGTTATTCCAATTACTTGGCTATAGCGGGATGCGTTTAAGTGAGATGACGCAACTCGTTTGGAACGATGTCGATTTCCACGAAAATACGCTCCGCGTCATCGGGAAAGGCAATAAAGAACGATTGATTCCACTTGCGAAACCAGCACGAATTGCCTTACGCAAATACGCGATCCATTATCAGATGCCAACGAGCGGCGCCGTACCTGTCTTCCAAAAACACGGGAAACCACTCAGCCCACGGGCAGTCCAGCATATTTTGCAGCGGCACACGGAACGGCTGAAGCCAGTCCTCCCCTTTTTAGAGCGCAAAAAAATTACGCCACATAAACTACGGCATACGTTTGCGACACGACTTGCGACCGGCGGGGTCGACGTCCTGACGATCCAGCAGTTACTCGGTCACGAATCCGTCGCAACAACGCAGGTCTATGCCCATATCGGTGATTCGGAGAAAAAACGCGCCGTCGATTTATTTGATGGTGAACGATAATAATATTATGTTAACTAAAGGGGGTATCTCATGAATTACGGGCTCAGTGAACGTAAAATCAAACAGATGTCTGATGCCTATGCCTTTCGACGGGGAAAGAAGTATGTCGCTGCCCGAAAGGTCACGTTACACAATTACCGGATGGGTGACGAGCTAATTGAAGCGAGCGTAGACGGTGAGGAACGATTCACGGTGACGGTCCGCGTCAAGGCGCACGGCGTCGACGCTGGCTGTAACTGTCCGTCGCTTGCGATGGATACGTCATTTTGTGGACACATCGTCGCTGTTTTGCTGGCGATGCATCATGTGCAGGCACACGGCACACCAACACCGCTCTCGCCGCAAATCCGCCCTTTTACGGCAATTCAAGTCGACGACGCAGGCGCGCGCAACTATTTACGCAGTCTCACACCTGATCGTCGGGTGGCGATTCATTTCGAACTGACTGGACCCGTCGTGACGCTCAAACGATTGACGGATAAACAGCAGCATCAACTGTCCCTGCCCTACTTCGATCGTTTGCTTGGACAGACAGAGTATTTGCAGCGGGTTGCGGATGTTTCGTTCAGTCCTGATTTACAGGAACGGATTGTTTCCGGTACGCCGATCGTTAAGCTCCATCTCGATCGAACGGCTCAGAAAGTTGAAGTCCGCGTGTCGTTTGATTATCAAGGGATTCAGCTGAATCCACTCGACGAGACGATTTATGTTGGACGGGATCAAGTAACGGAGCAAAGTGTCTTACGCTATTTACGTGAATTCCAAGCAACACCATCGAATTCGCACTATGTCATCACCAGTGACGCCGCGCAGTATGCTTTTTTGCGGAGTCTGCTTGACGAACGGGTTGCGCTCGGTCAACTGGTGTTATTTGCAACGCAAGCCATCCGAACGACGTTACCAAAAGGACCATTTCATCCGCGGATCGAAGTCGACGTGACAGACCGCCTCGACTGGCTTGTGTTCAACTTTTCGATGGACGGAATTCCGGAAGACGAACTGAAACGTGTCCTGAAGTCGCTCATCTTACAAAAACGCTATCACCGCTTGAAATCCGGACAGTTCGTATCTTTAGAGGCACGGGCCTTTCAGCAGTTGCAACGGGTTCTCGCCCAGATGGAAGCGAGTGAACGCGACTTACGCGACGGACGACTCGTCTTACCTGCCGTCCGGAACATGAAGCATCTGATTGGCGCTTCCATCCTCCATCTTCACGCTGATTTGCTCGAGAAATGGTTCGAATTGAAATCCGGACAAGGATTCCGGCTCGACTTGCCGAATTCGTTAGAGTCACAACTCTATCCGTATCAACGGACGGGCATTCAATTTCTGAAGAATTTGGACGCGCACGGATGTCACGGCATCTTGGCCGATGAGATGGGGCTTGGAAAGACAATTCAAGCGATTGGTTATATAGCAACGATTTCGGATAGTCGTGCACTGATCGTCGCACCAGCATCACTGCTCCGCAACTGGGAGGCGGAACTGAAGCGCTTTTTACCCGGTCGACCGGTTCATGTCGTGACGGGTTCTCAAACTAGCCGACTTTCCGAACTGGAGTACTTGGCTGAAAACACAGTGACGATCGTCTCCTATACGACGCTTCGGACCGACGTCCGTCGCCACCCTGTATATGACGTCGTTTTCTTTGATGAAGCACAGCACTTGAAGAATCCGCAGTCACAAACGGTCAGTCAACTGCGACATCTGCAAGCAAAACGCCGGTTCGCCTTGACGGGAACTCCACTTGAGAATCGACCGCGCGATATCTGGTCGATTTTCCATGTCTTGTTTCCGGAATTACTGCCGGATTTAGCGACGTTTGAGAAATGGTCGTTTGATGACATGCAACAATTCATTCAACCATTTTTATTACGGCGTGAGAAAAAAGATGTCTTACAGGACTTACCAAAGAAGCAGATCGAGCATCATTATGTCGAGCTCGGACCGAATCAAAAACGGTTATATGCGTCGTATCTCGCCAAATTGCAACTCGAGACGCTGCAGCATTTAGACGAAACGAAACGTGAAGATCGTTTGAAGTTACTGGCGGGCTTAACGCGGTTGCGGCAAATTTGCAACGATCCGGGATTATTCGTCGAGGGGTACACAGGGGAAGCAACGAAACGAACGCGTCTGCTCTCACTGATTGCAGAAAAACGAGCAGCCGGAAAACGGATCTTGATCTTCTCACAGTATACGCAAATGCTCGAGCGCATTCGTTCGGATCTCGCGCAACGTCACCTCCCCCACTTCCTATTGACGGGTGAGACACCGCTCGAAGACCGGGTCGCGTTATGCGACCGGTTCAATGACGGTGAAGTCGATCTCTTCTTGATTTCGCTTAAAGCTGGCGGAACGGGACTCAACCTCGCCTCCGCTGATACCGTCATCCTCTTTGACAGCTGGTGGAATCCGGCCGTCGAACAACAGGCAGCCGATCGCGCCCATCGGCTTGGACAACAGTCTGACGTGACCGTCATCAAATTGCTGACACGTGGAACGATCGAAGAGAAGATGACGGAATTACAAGATCGAAAAGCCAAAATGGTCGATGCCGTCCTGACGGCTCCAGACAGTGACGCTTTGACCGTCAAGGAACTCGTTCATCTCGTAACGACAAAGGAGGAACAACGGTGATCCTGGATCTCCTGCTTGGTTATCTCATCGGTAGTATTTTAGGTGGTACGCTCTTTAAGTACATTAGTCGTACCGATTTGGCACAGGTCGGTTCCGGAAACATCGGTGCCCGCAATGCCCATCGTGCCGGTGGGCTTCCGGCCTTTTTATTCGTTTATCTGTTTGATGCCGCGAAGACAGTCTTTGCGTTGCAGATCACTGACACGTTTTATCCGGTCGCCCTCGCCGTGCTCATCGGTCACTTGTTTCCGTTGTTTCACCCACGACGCGGCGGTAAAGGGTACGCTGTATTTTCCGGAATCGTCTTCGCTATCACGCCATGGGCATATCTTGCCGGATTAGGCATACTCGGTTTGTCTTATCTCGTAACGAAAGATAGTGTCAAAGCGGGGCTTATTCCGGTCGTTTTACTTCCGTTACTACCCGTCTTCTTAGACGCAGGGTCAGTCAATATCTTGTGTACCGTTGCCGTAAGTCTACTTGTCCTGTGGGCTCATGATGCACTCCACAAGCCAGCCATTACATAAGGAGGACGTCTCCATGATCGACTTTTCCATTGCAACTGCGGACGATGCGGAAGCAATCCATGAATTGAACTACCTCACCTTTACAGAAGAGATTCCGCAACATCAACCGAACATCGAACGGAAACGAATTGATCGATTCCATGATCAGAACACTTACTTGATCGGTAAGGAAGACGATCGACTCGTCGCGATGATCGCCATTCGAAAGCATCGTCCCTTTTCGCTTGAGGAAAAGGGCGTGACGCTAGAAGAGACACTGACGGACCCAGCGGAAATCCGCTTACTTAGCGTTCGTCCCGAATACCGCAATAGTCGTACGTTCATGCAATTGATGCGCTTTTTAATGGTCTACCTCGAGCGGGAGACGATTGATCATGTCTATATCAGTGGTACGACGCGAGAAGCAAAACTATACGCGCGGTTCGGCTTCACACCGATTGCACCAACGCTTGGCAGTGGCGATGCTCAGTTTGTACCGATGTTGTTGTCGCGCGCAACATATGAACGATCCGTCATCGCGGATGTCTTACGTCCCCTGCATTTTCTAGCCGGTCCGGTCGAGGTTGCGCCGACGGTCCGTCAAGCGGCGCAACAAGCACCGCGTCCACACCGTACGGCCTCGATGCGGCAGCTCGATCAAGATTTACGTGGCCGAATGTGTCAGTTGCTGGATTTGCCACATGTCTCGATGGCCGTCGGCAGCGGTACGCTCGCCAATGATATTGTCGCGCAACAACTCACTGGACATGGATTGATCCTGAACGGCGGCGAGTTCGGTCAACGCTTGATTGATCACGCGGCACGTGCCGGCAAGTCCTTTGATGTCCATACGCTTCCCCCCGGTCACCCGATCGACTTGAAGCAACTCGCTCATCAATTGAGGCAAACGGCATACAACTGGATCTGGTTGACGCATTGTGAGACGTCAACGGGTGTTCTCTATGATCTTGATGCAGTAAAAGTGCTGTTAGATGAACGAACTGCACTCGTCGTCGATGCGATCAGCGCTGTTGGAACCGGACATTTCTCATACGATGGCTGCACTTTCGTCACGACTGTTTCCGGGAAAGCGATTGGTGGTTTACCGGGTCTTGCGTTCATTGGTCACGCAGATCGCGTCCTACCTTCTCTCTGTATTCCCCGTTATCTGGATTTAGGACTCTACGCAGAAGGGGTTGCCTTTTCCGGCTCGTCGAACCTGTTGCTTGCCTGTCAGGCAGCGCTTGATGCCCTCGATCTTAATCAAGCAGCAATCAAGATGACCTATCTCGAACAAGCCGTCCGCGCAACTGGATTACAACTCCTCGCACAACAAGAAGCACAAGCGCCGGGAATACTGACGATCGTTCATCCGTCCGCAACTGATTTAGGCGACGCTCTGCGTATTCAGGGGTATCACGTCCAGTACGAAAGCGACTATCTCGTTTACAATCAGTGGCTTCAAATTTCGACGATGGGACAGACGACGATGCGACAAATTGAACGTCTCGTTCGTGTTTTAGTTCGTGAAAATGAACGAATCACCATAAAGAATGAAAAAAATGAAAGACCTCTCAACCCTTGATTTCAAGCGGTTTGGAGGTCTTTCGACTTCGAAAAGATAAAAAAGAGGTTTATGGATTTAAAACATAGGGGTATAAACTCATTAGCACCGCATCAAACCGGTGACTTACTCACACATGTTTCTCAATATCAGCGTAATGACCTGGGAGAGAAATGCAAAGTCACGAAAGCGTCAGATTCATGAGAGTCTGAAACCGATTGTCTTAGCATGATTCATATTGTTCAGGATTCGTCCTGCTCCTACATTCATTACCTTTTGAGGGCTATACCAAATTCAAGGGGGAAATGAACATGTCAGTTAATTTAACAGCCGAAAAACGCGAGGTACGTCCACGCTCACTCCGTAAACAATTGCGTCATGAAGGAAAAGCTCTTGGCGTCGTGTATGGTTACAAAGTGGAAAGTACACCAATCGCGTTTGAAGAAAAAGAATTGCTTAAAATCGTCCGAGAAAACGGTGAAAACGTCTTGATTTCACTCAAACTCGATGGTAAAAATATTAACGTCTTGATCAATCGCCGTGATATGGATGTCTTCACCCCAACAGTCGATCACGTTGAATTCATCGCCGTGAAAATGGATGAAGAAACAGAAGTCGAAGCAGACGTTGTACTCGTTGGCGAAGCAGCCGGTGCAAAAGTTGGTGGCTTCCTATCACAAACACTCTTTAAAGTAACAGTCGCCGCTACACCAGATAAATTACCAGAGAACGTCGAAGTCGACGTCACGAACCTCGAAATCGGCGATTCGATTTCTGTAGCCGATCTTCCAGAACAAAAAGATTTCCGCATCGTTACAGAAGGCGATATTCAAGTCGCAGCTGTCGTCGAATCGACACTCGAGCAGGATCTTGAAGAAATCGAGGAAGCAGAGGCACAAGCAGAAGCTGGCGAAGACAACGAAGCGGAAGCAACAGAAGCGTCTTCAGAAGAAACAGCTGAAGAGAACGAAGACAATAAATAAGTCGTTTAACGATACGCCCTTTGCGGCGTATCGTTTTTTTGTGTCTTGACAACAGGCGCTGGATTGCCTAAAGTGAACAGCGTATCACCTATTACCATATCCACTAGGGGAGCCCAATTGGCTGAGACGATTCACTTCGGACCCTTCGAACCTGATCTAGTTCATACTAGCGTAGGAAAGTGGAGCGATCACATCCAATGACTCCTGCTGCGCGCAGTTTTTCTGAGGACCGCTCTCTTTTTTACGGAGGGCGGTCTTTTTTGGCGTCTCCCCCATTCAAAGGAGGACGTATCTAATGCAACACTGGAAAATGAAAGAAATCATGGTCATGATGATGCTCGCCGTCGCTTGCGGCGTCATCTATCTTGGTTGGTCAACACTCTGGTTACCAATCTCAGCGATCTTCGGTCCTGTCGGTGCCAACTGGATGTTTGGCATCTGGATCATTGCGAGTCCGCTCGTCGCAGCAATCATTCAAAAGCCAGGTGCCGCTTTAATTGCGGAAGTCGTCGCGGCAGCCGTCGAACTGTTCACAGGTAGTCATTTTGGTTTATCCGCTCTTCTGATCGGAGTCTGCCAAGGACTTGGTGCGGAAATCGTCTTCGCGATGACGCGTTACCGTCGTTATGACACATGGACCTTGATGTTATCGGGTGTCGGAGCCGCGATTGGTAGCATCGTTTATAGTCTAATCGCGAACGGATTCGGTTACTACACAACGACGACGTTGCTTGCGACAACTGGCTTACAATTGATCAGCGGCGCATTACTCGGTGGCTTGCTTGCAGCCATTCTCGTCCGTCGCCTTGTTGCGACTGGTGTCTTGAACGGGTTTGCGGCAGGACGTGCGAAACGAGAAATCGCATGATTACTGTCGACGACCTCAGCATCCGCTATCCCGGTCAGATGAAATCGGTGCTCAATCATGTATCGCTGACGATTGAGCAAGGGACGACCCTTCTGCTCGGACGAAGTGGGAGTGGCAAGACGACATTACTTCATGCCCTTGCCGGACTGACACCGGAAACGATTGAAGTCGAACAGACTGGTACCGTTAACCGGTCCGGTTCGGTCGGAATCTTGTTTCAAAATCCAGAAGAACAGTTCTGCATGGAGACAATCGGACGCGAAATCGCTTTTAGTTTAGAAAATCGCTCGATTCCGCGCGTGGAGATGGATGAACGAATTGAACGCTTACTCGCACTCGTCGGTCTCCCCCTCCCCTTCTCGACACCGATCGCGAGTCTATCCGGTGGAATGAAACAGCGTCTCGCGCTCGCAGCGGTCCTAGCACTTGAGCCGACGATCTTATTACTCGATGAACCAACGGCTCAGATTGATCCAATCGGACAACATGAGCTGATGGCGTTGATTTTTCGAATTCAAAAAGAACACGATTTAACGATCGTCTTGATCGAACACCAACTTGATGTCTGTTTGCCGTACGTCGACCAGGTCGTCTTACTTGAGGACGGATCGATTACTGCGACAGCAGATCCACGGGATCTGTTCCCGCAGGATTACAAAGAGCTTCAAACGAAAGGTATTGCCGTTCCCTCTTTGTATCCGTATACGTTAGAGACGTTACCCATAGATGGACCGCAAGCGGCGCGACTTCATGTGCCTTCCCCCGTCGCTACAGCTGGTCGCTCTTTGTTACACGTCGCTGCATTATCGACGAAAGCACCATATCCGCTGACCGATGCGACATTTTCCCTGCAGACAGGAGAATGGGTGATGCTGCTTGGGGCAAATGGATCCGGGAAAAGTACACTGCTTGCGACACTCGGGCGGTTGCTTCCCAATCGTGGAACGTATCAGCTCCAGGGGCGACCGGTTCATCGTTACTCCCGGCGTCGCTTTTATGAGCACGTTGGCTATGTCTTTCAACAACCGGATCTGCAGTTTCTTAAGCTGACGGTCGAAGCGGAAATCGACTGGAGCCACCGGGCAGCGACGAACGTTAAGCGCGCGGCGTTGCTCGAACGGCTGGAACTGACATCTGTCAAACAGCAGTCACCCCTTGCTCTTAGTACGGGGCAACAACGACGGCTCAGCGTCGCAACGATGCTCGGACAAACGAAAGACTTATTGTTGCTCGATGAACCGACCTTCGGACAAGATGGATTGACGACACGACGCTTAATGGAACAGTTACAGATGGAACAACAGAACGGTACGACACTCGTCATGGCGACGCATGATATGGAGCTCGTCGCCCGGTATGCGGATCGTGTCCTCGTCATGGAGCAAGGACGGATTGCTTTTGACGGTCGCCCAAGCGAGTTATTCGCTAACGTTCCATTACTCGAGCGCTGTCAGCTACAACGTCCACTTTCGTACCAATTCCAGGAGGTGAAACGTGATGCAAACGAACGTGTCCCCGTTCGCTAAACTCAATCCCGTCATCAAGGGAAGCGGATTGTTTTTGATCATGTTTGCCTTGATTGCAACGAATGACTGGGTCAAAACGTTAGTATTCCTGAGTTTTGCTATCGCACTGCTACTCCTCTCCGGATGGGGTCCTTTTGATTTCTTGAAGCGACTTGCGCCGTATAGTCTATTATTCTTATTGACGTTCTGGATGATGGCGGCTTTCGGCAAAGGAACGAATATTCTTTGGTCGTTTGGTTGGTTTCATGTCACGTCGGAAAGCGTCGCGCACGGCTGGTTACTTGCCTTGCGGATGGCCACGTTCGTCTGCTTGAGCCTCGCTTTCGTCACGACGACCGACGCGACCCGTTTCGTAATGAGCTTGATCCATCAGGCGAAGTTATCGCCCCGCTTTGCTTACGGATTCCTTGCCGGGATTCGCTTTCTGCCGCAACTGGTCGAAGAAGTCCGCGTTTTGCGGCAAGTCCGGATGATTCGCAATGTGCACAGTCGCTTTCCTGGTGATGGATTTCTTTCAATTGGCTTGCCGCTCTTCTCACGATCGATCCAGCGGGCAGAACGGATGGCGATTGCTCTCGAAGCCCGTCACTTTTCAGCAGAGCGAACGTATTACGAGGTACCGGTCGTTCAGCGTCAGGATATTATTTATCTCGTGGTCATTCTCCTATTCATCAGTCTTGTCTTTTGGCTATGATTACCGTCACCCGTATCCGGGTACACTCTAGCAAGACAGATTGAAGGAGAACGACATGAAACGTATCCTCTTGATTGGTGCAGGTCACGCTCACCTGCATTGCATTACACACGGACCAACAGAAGACGTCGAGTGGCTGGTCCTGAACGCCTCGACGTACCAATATTACTCGGGCATGTACTCTGGGCTTGCTGACGGAACATACGACATGGATGAGATCCGTATCGACGTCGCCGTCTTATGTCGCGCTTATGATAAACCATTCATCGAGGAGACCGTCATCAAAATCGACCCCGTTGAAAAAGTCGTCTTCGGTGCATCCGGCAGACACTATACTTATGACGTCGTCTCGACAAATATCGGCTCGTTCGACTGGTCGGAAGATACGACGCGATTATCGATTAAACCGAACTACCGGTTACCGGATACATTAAAGCGACTGCAACAAGCAAAGCGTCCGGTCGTGATTGGGAGCGGAGCAGCTGCCGTCGAGGTGGCGGCGTCCTTGAAAGCGGCGGGTGTACCGATCACATTGATCACGGATCCAGATATCCTTTCTCGTCATCCGGCAGCGGAAGCCATTACGAGACGGTTAAAAGAACTCGAAGTGTACTGGATCCGGGAACGTCCTATAGATGACGAACTACCATTCCGCTTTATGCATCATCCACCAATCGAGTCAGATGCAATCGTCCGCTTGACGGGTGCCAAAGCTCCGGCATTGTTTGCAGACAGCAATCTCTTCACGGAAAACGGATTTTTACTCGTCAATGAACAGTTACAAGCGCTCGATCATCCAAGTTTGTTTGCTGCGGGTGACGCTGCGACCCTCGTCGCCTACCCCGACATTCCGAAGAATGGTGTCACGGCTGTCCGGCAAGCGCCAATTTTGCTTACGAACCTTTTACGATACCTAGAGGAAGAAGCACTGCAAACCTATCGTCCGCAAACGAACTATTTGACGATTTTATCGATGGGACCGCGTCATGCGGTTTCCCTGTATGGTCGTCATTATTCGACGCACCCGTTCGGTTGGTACCTGAAGCGCTGGATTGATCAACGGTTCATGCGGAAGTATCGCTCATAAAAGTGTGCGCCGGCGCACACTTTTTCTGTACACAAAAACAAGCCATGGACGCGTGTCCATGGCTTGTTGGATTAGACGGTTTCATTTCCTTTAACGTACGTCAGTAATGTCTCGTTGAACTTCTCTTGTTCGTCAAGCAACATCCCGTGTCCACTCTCTTCGAAGACTTCGAGTCGTGCATGTGGGATTTCTTTTTGCATCTCTTCCGCAAACTCGAACGGACAGACTCGGTCTTTTTTACCGTGGATGATTAACGTATCGACTTTAATGTTTTTGAGTTTTCCACGTAAGTCTTCGTCACGCAAGGCGATTGCTGACTGAATCGTTCCGTGGGACGAAGCGGCGATGCTAAGACCATGGAACCATTGTTGTAGCGGTTCTGGATGTTCCTTCGCAAAGAAGATTTCACCGAATCCTTTGAGCATCGACGGACGATCCTGTTTCGTATCAGCAATCAACGCATCGACTTCTTCTTTCGTCATCCCATATGGGTAACCGTCTCGTTGCGTAAAGACTGGTGCCGCAGCTCCTGCGAGAACGAGCTTACTGACTTTTGAATCCCCATAGTGCAAGAGATAGGACAAGGCGATTCCTCCTCCCATCGAGAAGCCGAGCAACGTGACATTCGTTAATTTGAGCTGTTCGATGACTTCATTGACATCGGACGCCATCGTCTTATAGTCATATCCCGTTGCCGGTGCATCTGATTTGCCATAACCACGATAATCGATTCCGACGTAACGGTACCCTTCTTCGACGAGCAGGTTCTTTTGATACTCGAACATGTTGTTGTTTGCCGGCCATCCGTGTAAAAAGACGACCGGTTGACCCGATCCGACATCCTCAACGTAAATCTTCGTGCCATCAACTGCTTGAATGAATGTACCCACCATAAAACCCCCATAGTAATAGATTGACCATGCATGCATCTATTATTCCCGAGTCGAGAGATGTCAAACATCTTGATGTTGAAACGTTATAGAAAATTCTGTCTATTATAGAAAATATGGTAAAATACAGACAATCGTATAGAGGAGGTTTTTCATGAGACGCTATATACATACTGGTATTCTCGCAGGAGCAGTTCTTCTTGCTGGATGCGGAAAAGAACAATACTTAGATCTTACATATGATTCTAATTACTGGGGCGGTATCTCGACTACCTTTGATGGTCAAGAGATACCGGATCTCCCGAAAAAACAAACGGCGGCTTTGTTGAAGGCTTGTCAGCAAAAACCTGACATGACGCGCTTGCCTGATCGATATGCGCAATATGAAGGATTTGATTTATACTTCCTGCCTCCGAGTGTCCAAGGGCGCGAGTTCCAACACGTCCGTTTCCTGTCGGACGAAAAAAAGGACTATCTGGCGTGTCAGCCGATTCGCCATGCGGATTATGCGGTCCACCAAATCAAGCGCAGTGATTATCCATTCGTCGATTGGTCGAACCAATCGCTTAAAGCTAAATCGACAGATGTTCGCTTTAAACCTGTCCCAAAAGAAGTGACGGATCAACAAAAACAAGAAAATGAAGAAAGTAAAGACACGAAAGGACTTGGTCGTTACCTCTTCCCATCGTATCAATTGTCCTTACCACCGGAAGGACAATTCGTTCTCTTCATGAAAGACAAAAATAAGGATAAAGAACAAACACTCTTCGAGACGACCGAGTCCCGAGCCGGTTCCGAATTGAATTTAGCTTTTCGTGTCATTCCGAATAGTGGTTTGCAGCACACATCGATCGAACTCATGACCAGTGGTGATCGTATTGGGATTCCATCCGTCATTCAAGACCATGTAATGGGGCAATCATATCAAATCAAACGAAAGCAACTTCCTGATACGCTTTCAGTGGGTCAGACGGTTCCTTTTGCGACTGTTTGGAAGAAAGAAGGAGGCAAAATCGTTCAAGAAACATCGCTATATATGCGTCTCAATCAGACCTACAAAAAACCTGCGAATTACAAATATGGCTTTCTTGATGCATCACCAACCACATATGTCGGTTACATTCACGACTCACCAAAGCAGCTCGTCGATAACGATTTTAAATTCATCTCGGCCATTCCGGATAAACTAGCAATAAAAATGGCTCAAGAATTAAAAGAGACCGATGTGATGGAGCCACAAGGAACAAAGCTGAAACAGAAAAAATTGACCTTGATCCGCAAAGGAAAAAGTCAAACGTTCGAACTATTCGAACGCAAACGAGCTAAAAAGCTTGAAATCTATGTTGTCAAACCGGGATCAAAGAAAGGTGCGAAGCTGTCAGGTACGACAAGTGAAGCACTTAGTGAGGTGCTTAATCAATGAACAAACGTTACTGGATCGGACTAACACTTGGAGCGACACTAGCATTAAGCGGTTGTCAAAGTGATGCGCCGAATTTCAAATGGGGTTACTTATCGCAAATGTATGATGGAGGGCAATTCAACGAAAAAGAATCTCGCACTTTGTCAGCTAAAGAGCGAACCGTCATTCAAAAAACGTGTGCGTCTAAAGCGAGCGATGCACCCGTCAATTACGCTGTCGGTAACATCTATTCCGTCATGATGACGAATCCGTTCGAAGATTATGATAGTCAAACCGTTCGTTACGTGAAAGCTGGGAAAAAGACGTATTTATATTGTCAGACATCGTCTAAAGATGGGTACTATCCATTACCAAAGAAAGAAGACATCTTCAAGAAGACTGCTCTGACTCCACAACGGAAGAGCTTTAGCATGAAGCCTGTTGTATTAAAAAAAGACGACTGGTTCAATCCTGATGAGAAAATCGCAGACCATTCTGCTCGAAAATTAGAACTTCCAGGATCAGGTTACCTCGTCATCGAGGCAACGGATGTCACAAAAAAAGATGCACGGACGACCACTTTCGCATACGCGAATTCTCTGACACCGTTCACCCGTGATGTCAATCTCTATCTCGTCTACAATCAACAATACGATTCGACATACGACGTTTCGGTTCGTATACCGCAGTTGTATGGTGGACGCCGTGTGGAACACCCGATCCATTCAATGAAACAACCAGGAAAGGTCCGATTCGTTCCGGGTGACGGCACGCCGGAGCATTATGGAACGGTCATCGCAACGGAGAAAAACGGACGCGAATTCCGCTACGAATTATCGATTCGCCATACGATGCAACAACCGACTGAACTCCAAGTCCAAGGACCGGATCGAACAACAGACGACGACGTTGCGGAAAACCAAAACGAGACATTGTTCCATCAAAAACAGTTTTCACATATCCGTTTTGAAGAAGATGATCGAGGAAATCATTATTCGGAAAAAGATATTGATTGGGAAAACATGATAATGATGACAAGTGATGAATCCGGGAAATTAAAAAAAGCGATCAAGACGAGTGAACAGGCTGATGTGCGGGGCAAGAGGGCGAAGTGGAGATACTTGACGTTCCGAAAAGGCGTGACTGGTCAACAGTACGAAGTCTATCTTGATAAACGCGTCAAAAAGACTGACATCTACTTAAAGGATCCAAAGCGTGACGTGTCAATCCACTTATCAGCAACGGGTCGTGACATCATCCTCCCTTTATTCGAGCAGTATGAAAAATGACTTATGTCATGAAGACGAAGTGTTGCAGTAAATAAATCAAGGAACACCAGAAGATGAAGGCGATCCCCTCTCGCAACCACTCTTTACGTGTCAACGGTTCACGTAAGAAGGAGACGCAAGCAAACAGTAAGACGAAGAAGTAGCGATAAATGAAGCCACCGCTCGTCAAGAAACCAAAGAGCAGGGTCATACCACCGAGGACGGACAGGCTAGAGACGACAGATTTACGATAGACCATGCGGTGTCACCTCGCTTCATCTAGTTTGTTAGATTATACCCAGATTACGGAAAAACAATCTATTGTAATGTACTAGACAACACCCCTTGAGAGGCGTCCTCCCAAGGGGTGTTGTTGTTTATTCCACGACGGCACTGTGATCAGCGACGATCGCATATTCCGTGACGGTATTCGACGTCACGAGTGGTTTGACTTCGGACGTTCCGTTATCCCGCTTATGGTGCACGCCTTTGTACGCTTGACTCTCTTGCCATGCATGGAATGCTGCTTGATTCGACCATGTCGTCATGATCGTGACGATGTCTTCTTCTTCCTGACTGATATCGACGAGGACTTGCATCCGGTGGAACCCTTCCATCCGTTCAATTCCTTTCGTCGTCTTAAAACGCGCTGCGACCTGATCTGCTGCGCCCTTCACGACGTGTAACTGGTTCATGACGATCCACATGTTCTTCTCCCCCTTTTTCGTCTTCAGTATACTAAAAGTCATTCCGGGTTGAAAACGCGGATGCGTTATCGCTTGGTAACGTCAATCGTTGGATCGTCTCTTTTCCGTCTACGCTCGTCGCGATCATCTCGAAATAGAGCGAATGCGGGAAGGCATCCGGTAACGGTTGGACAGTATGGAAACGTTCCTGATCTGCTACCGACAATGAGCGTTGCATCGGACGAAGCGGCGCTTCGCCATCAGCCGTCGTCTTATACGGCTCGAACCGGATCGATTTCATTTGTTTCGAACCGTTCATGCCGTAGGCGACAAGGTATCGACCTTCGTCCGTCGTCAACAAACGACCTTCAAACCAATCCGTCTCCCTCGTCTGTTTCGAGCGAATGATTCGGTCGATTCGTTGTGCCTCATCGGTTTGTTGCAGGAGCAAAAACAAGCGGTCGTGTTTCGCTTCAAGATACGCGACGGCGTAATGGTCAGACAGTCGTTCGACGAAGTACACGTCGCGCGCTTCGATTGGCGTGTTCGTCATCTGTGTATATAACCGAGCGACTTGCTTCGCCGTAAAGGAAACGGTCTCTTGACGTGGATGCATCCCCGTCAGCGTTCCGAGCACGAGACCGAACAATAAGATGAGGAAAAGACGCCGTTTCATCAGTCGACCTGTTTGACGAGCAGATGATAGCTCATCCCTGGTGGATAGTCATCGATTCGTCCGACTTCGACGAATCCTTGTCGCTCATAAAACGGGAGCGCTTGAAACGAGAACGTCTCGACGCGGATTCGCTGAACACCCGCTGCTCGTGCCCATTCCTCCAGTTGACGGAATAACTGAGTACCGAGCCCACTTCCCCGTTCCTCTTCGGCAACGAAGAACCATTCAATATGTAACCAGCCCCAGTACATTTCCCCTGAGATGCCGCCGATCGGTTGATCACTACGCGTCGCAAGTAATGTGACGGCTTGTGTTCCCTCGGAGCGTTTCGTCGCATGAAGCGGTGAACGTTCGACATTATATTGACGCACTTGTTGCCTAAGCCAGTCCTGTCCGTCTTCATTTTCATTGAGTTGAAATTGCAGCATATCCGGACTCCTTTCTTGCTATAGTAGTAGTGGAGGTGAATACGATGGAACCTACATTCCAAATTGATTGTACGAAGTGTTTTGGTTTATGTTGTACGGCACTCGCTTTTTCGAAATCCAGTGATTTTGGTCATGATAAACCGGAAGCGACACCGTGTCGTAATCTTAACGCGGATTACAGCTGTCGCATCCATGACCGGTTACGCGATAGCGGCTACAAAGGCTGCACCGTCTATGATTGTTTTGGTGCCGGACAGCATCTGTCACAGCAGACATTCGAAGGCGATGATGCACCCAAGCGACGCCAAGCGATCTATGCTGCCTTCCCGAAGATGGTTCATTTGTTTGAGATGATGTGGTACATAACCGACGGGAAACGTGATGTCACGCGTGACATCCACGATCAACTCGATGAGACACTTGCCGCACTAACCCGGTACGCGGCATTACCAGCCGATCAATTTGAACGACTTGACTTGATACCTGTTCGTCAAACCGTCCGACCACTCCTTGAAATGATTGCGTCACGTGTTCAAGCTCAGTATAGCGGAAGACGCGACCAGACACCACGCGACTGGGTCGGAAAACAGCTACAAGGACGAGATTTTTCAGGTGCCAGTGTTCAGAATCAATGGTTGCTCGCGACGAACTTGTCGCACAGTGACCTGCGCGGAGTCAACTTTCTCGGGGCGGATTTGCGAGACTGTAACGTCAAAGACGCCGATCTGACGGATGCACTCTTTTTGACACAGGCACAAATCAATGCGGCAATCGGCAATGCAGCGACGCAGTTACCGCGTCGCTTACTCCGTCCGTCCCATTGGCGTTAAACAGAAGCGAACGATAAGGAGGCACGTTTTCGGTCGATTGATCCGAAAGCGTACCTCCTTTTGCTTGTTATCGTTTCCCGAGCGTAAAGCCGTCAAAATAACGCCCGCCGAATGGTGCAAGATAATCATCGACTAATGCGACGACTTCTCGTCGATCATCCGATTGATAATACAACTCGAATGCCGTTGTGTGTCGACTAGCATAGTCTTCGTCAAACTCCGCAAGAGCACGTATCGCCCACTTTCCTTGTCCAATGAAGCGACGATTGGCGCGAAGGACGAACTCGATGCTCTGTTCATATAAACGTGACGCAATCGCTAAACCTTCCGCGCGGTTCGTCACACTCTCGAAGTCGTCGAGCATATCACTTAAAAAATAACGTGCGCGCTCTTGTTCCGAAGTCGTCCACGCAACAGGTCCGTCCGCCAATTGTTGAACGGCTTCCTGACGGATAGTTGCAAGTCGCGGATGATCCTCGATCGTCCAGCTGTCAGCAATCATGCGTTGCAAGGACGGGCGACCACGTTCCCGGTCACTCTCGAAAAAATGCGCGATCGTCTCAAAGGAATGGACGAATGCTTCGATCGGGACACCGTCATGGATGAACGATTCCCGGTATGCCTGCCTTCGCCTTGCTTCAAAGATGATCAAATCGACATCTGATTGTACGGTCGCTTGTCCTCGCGTATGACTACCGGCAAGTAAGACGGCACAATGATCCGGATAACGTGACGCGACGAGCGGCATGATCCAATCACACCACTCCATGCGTGTCCACTTAGTCTTCAACTTGTTCGCCAATCCCGGAGAAGACGGCTAGTTCGTCACCCGGTACGGCAACGATCGTCGCGTCGGCTTGGTGTGGCGCGAGACCGATATCGATCGCCCACGATTCGTAATATGTATCCGACCCGTTCAGGACGAGCGTTTGTCCGTTACTGAAGGTCAAGAATAGGTGTGGTGCCGTCTTGCCGATCCGGACACCCGTGATCCGTTCCGCGTGAAGCGAGACGATCAAGTGTAACATCTCTTCCTTCGTCGCATGGCGGACGACCCAGTCCTGTGTCGTCTCGACATCGCCATAAAACAGACGATCCGTCTCGATCCGAAGTCGTAGTTCAGGCGCAGTCGTATCGAACAAATTGATGAATTCGAGCGTGACGTAGCCTGCGACATGGACCGTCGCTAACTGTGTGCCGATGAAATAGGTCGTCAAGAGCTGACGGGCGAGTTGATGATCTTCTTTGTTCATGATGAGCACCTCATTTAAAAAGAATGAATGGTATCGGGATGAGTCCGAGAAACTTACTTCCACTCAATTTACCACAAATTAGTCGATACGAACATGAGAAGAAAGGCATGTTTTCGGTTTTCTGCGGCACGGAGGTGAGAATACGGTATACTGATGAAGAACTGACGTCGATCGTGATCGACAGAGAGGAGCTCCATTCATGCAATATTTCTACATGAGACCCTATCCGAATGATCCAGACTGTTCTACGCAACAAGCGGAAGCCGACAAGATTGATGTGACGACACGTGTCATCGAGACGCATGATTCGGCCAAACGACGGACAGAATTAGAACAGATGCTCGAGACACTTCAGACGGGAGACGAAGTCATCGTCACGCATCTCTACATCTTAGCAGACTCGACGCGGCACTTGATCGAGATGCTCGAGCACATGGAGACACGCGGTGCGACGCTGTGGTCACTCCGCGAACAGATTCGGACGAGCGAGCGTGCCTCCTTGTCGTTTCTTGAAACGGCACGCCACCTGGTCCAGCTGCAAAGTGACGTCATCAGCATGTCGACGCGTGCCGGACTCTCAAAAGCAAAAGAACAAGGAAAGCAGACCGGTCGCCCCCGGAAGCCGGATGAAAATGTCCGCCGCGCGATCGCAATGTATCAAAGCAAAGAGTATTCGCTCGCTGATATCCGAGAACAGACCGGTATTAGTAAAAGTACGTTATACCGATATCTCGAAAGCGAGACGATCGATGCAACGGATAAAGGCTGACTCCATTGTGGAATCAGCCTTTTTTGTCAGCTATTTTGCTTTAATGTGTTGCCAAGCCATTTTTGGAGGGCTTTACCGCCTTCATAGAACGAACAATCCCGTAATTCATACGTATGACCGCCTTGTTCAATCAAGTCGAGGAACGTATTCCCGACGTCCCGGTTTTCCCATTTCCGCTGATCCGTCAAATACTTGAAGCCAAAGTTACACTCGACGTTGAAGATGATGCGGAAGGGTTCCTTGAAAGATTGGACGGCGCGGATCATCTCGATCAAAATCATTCGTTTTGGTGACGACGCTTCGAACGTATCGAACAGTGTCGTCCGGCGTCCGTGAAACTCGATGACGCGGATTGCGCGTCCGGTATCGGCTTTAAAGTCATAACTCGTCCGAATCGAGACGATGATTTCACGTTGGTCTGATTGTACTGGCATGGTGTATCGCTTCCTTTCTCTCGGTCGATTATAGCATGGACCTGTTCCATTTTAATAGATGTCAACGACTCGGTCTCAAGAAGGATTGTCGTAACCTAAAATTTGTCTTATACTAAAATTACCAAATACATAAAGGAGCGTTTTCGTGAAACATCTATTTTCGATACTCCTCTCGGCGAGCCTCTTGTTCACGGGTTGCTACTGCACTCTCGACGAACGGACGGACGAGCCACACTTCAAATCACGTGCCCGCTCCATCTCCTCGTATCATACTTTCGACATCGAATACGCAAAAGGACTACGCAAGGAACAAGTCTCAAACCGTACGGTTACCGTGACGGATTCAAATGGTGAGCGGATGCAAACGGAGATTGAAGTCCTAGACGGCAAAGAAATCCGAATCAAACCACCGCGTACTGGATACAAAAAAGGACGTCGCTACATCATCCACATTCGGGATTCAATCGACGCCCGGAAAGAAGTACATACGAATACGATTCGGGAACGAACCTTCACTGTCGACCGCTGACAGCCAAGGTTCGTTTTTATTTAGAGCGAGCTGGAAAAACGGTATAGCTCATCGAGATGACGCCATCTATCACAAGAACGAGTCCCCACAGTTGTAACGTCCGCAAGAGGCTTTCGGTTTGTTCGGTATTTCCGAGCCAGAGAATCATTGCTCCGAGTAAGGCACCTCCAATCAAGAATGCCAGGATGTGCCGATAGAATCCGTTGCGTTCGCGTCGCGCACGCGATATGCGTTCTTTTGCTACGTGCTCTTTTAGGACAAAACGGCGGTAGACTCCATCCGCCCAGGCAATCATTTGTTTCCCAAATGCAAGTGAGACGCCGATATAGATCGCAGCGAGACCGTGTGCAAGCGTAGCTGTGCTACCGCGACTTAAGTCAAACACTGTTAAGACCAGTAAGACGATATCAATCACGGGTGACATCGCCATCAATCGAAAACCAAGCTTCTCTCGTCTGAATCCATAACGCACGATCAGTCCTGCGATGATGACTACCCAAAATAGAATTTCACAACAGACGATTGCCCAAGCGACGAGTTGCATCGTGATCCTCTCCTTTTTAATACGACTGTATTATAAAGATAACATCACTTTCATTACTTGACTAGTCTTTTTAATACATTCGTGCTAAAAAAGCTGATATACTTAATGTATGCCAAAACAAGTCAATCACGAAGAACGAAAACACCTCATCGCAGAAGCGACGTGGCGCACGATTTCTAATGTCGGTATCGAACAAGCTAGCGTCCGGACGATCGCCAAGGAAGCAGGTCTGTCCCTTGGTGCCTTACGGTATTACTTCACGACCCAAGAAGAATTGCTCCGTTTCTCGATGCAACTCGTTCAAGAAAGGGTCCAAGAACGCATTATAACCATTTTCGAGAGAGGAGGAACTCCAGAAGAGACGTTATGCAACGTCTTACTAGAAGTCTTGCCGTATGCACCTGAGCATCAGCTTGAGATGCAGGTCTGGTTCCAATTCATGATGTCTGCATATGCGTCTCAATCAACAGAGAATCCAGACGACATTTACCACATGTGTCTGGTATTACTGACACGGATTCCGGACGGTACGTTCCGAGCAGATATAGACATCGAACTTGAGAGCGAACGTCTCGCAGCACTCGTTGATGGATTAGCCTTTCATGCGCTGTTTCGACCAGAACGTCTCCCGAAAGAACGATTGCGTCATATCCTTGTCCATCACTTGAATGCCCTATTCGTCCGTCCTTTAGCGATCGACGACAAATAACCCGAAGTTCCTTCATCTACATGAGGGAACTTCGGGTTATTCATTGTTTCGCTTCTACGAGGATCAACGATAAGGAGCGGATTAAAAAGAACGTCAAAAAAGCTGCCCAGACACCCTGATTTTCAAAAGTCGGTGTCAACAGGAGGACGACCGCAAAACCAATTCCTGCTTGAATCATCGAATTCCGGACGGGTGTTGCTTCAACCCGCCCGGCAAAGATGCCTTCATAAATCATCGCCCAACCGGCGAGAAGCGGTAGGATGATGATCCAGAAGTAATAATCGCGCGCTGCGTTTAAGATCGCCTCTTCTGAAGTGAACAATTGAAGGAGCGGTGTCTCAAGGAAGAGGAGCACTAGTGACCAGAAGACGACCGAGTAGAATCCGAACGTCCGTGCCAAACGGACACTCGTCCGGTATCCTGCCTGATCTTGATTCCCTCTCGCCCGACCGACGAGAACGGTTGACGCATGACCGAGTCCACCGAACCAGTACGAAATCAAATACTGGATTTGTAGTAGAATCGCGTTGGCCGCGAGGACATCCGGTCCGAATTGTCCACCAGCACGTGTGAACCAGCCGGTGACGAGTAGAAGGAAAATCGTGCGAATGAACAAGTCACGATTGACTTGAAAGAATTGATGGTACGCCTGCCATGCCGTCAAGGCACGCCATTCATCACGCGTCATCGCCAAATGACCACGGATTAGGTACAGAGCACAGACGACGATGCTGATCTCCGCGATGACGGTCGCAACCGCAATTCCAGCAACACCGGCATCCAATCCGTAGACGAATCCGATATCGAGAACGACATTGACTCCTGTACTGAACAATTGGACGAACAAGGCGTGCTTGACCTGACCGGTACCAATCAACCAGCCGAGTAACGCATACCCCATCAAGACGAATGGTGCGCCGATCATCCGGTATGAGATATACGTTTTGACCGCATCAAGCAAGTCAACGGGTGGTGCAAGTAAGTACAGTCCGATTTGCTCGAGCGGCTGTCGGAACAACAGGATAAGCAGACCGATACAAGCTGCTAGAAACAACGGTCGGTAGAGGGACGTCCGTAAGGCGTGCACGTCATTCGCGCCGCTTGCCTGAGCACTGAATCCTGTCGTACTGACTTTTAAAAAGCCGAACAACCAGTAGATTGTATTGAAGAAGACGGCACCAACAGCAATGCCACCGATCGCGCGCGGATCACCCGATTGACCGATGACGACGGTATCGGTCACACCAAGCAACGGTGTCGCAATACTTGAGAGAATGAGCGGATAGGCAAGTAACCAAAACGTTTTGTGGTTCGGTTGAGTACTCACCATACTAGTTGGACCTTCATATGTAAGACAAATGATGTAGTAGTTGGTTCAAAAATCATTGGTTCACATCCCTTCAAAGTAATTTTCGAACATACAAGGTATGTAAGCCCTAAGGATATCAAACTCTTTTTCTAAAGACTATGGTTTTAGTAGCATGAACCAATTGTATAGATTAAACTTTATGTCGGATTTAAAATTATAAGAATAAATTTGGTAAGTGAAATAAATAGTGTGATATTTTCTTTATTTGCGATCTTTTCGTATTCTTTTTCTACCTCTATAACAGCATTGCATTGCTAATTGTTTGCCATATTTTTTTGTAAATGCATAAAAAGAAGCCGGACCTAGGGTCTGACTTCTTAAGTCTATTTAAATAGTGTCATTCGTTCATAAGACATCGACGAATTGTTTTGCCTGGTGCTCCAGTTGTTTCGCAGAATCAGCCAACTGATCGAACTCACTCACCGTATGTTCAAGCTGATCGGTACTGTCCTTTACCTTGCTTGAAATCCGTTCGATACTGTGCGAGACCTCCTTGATCCGCTCAACGATCCCTTCGATATTCTCCTTGATTTCTCCGATCGAATGCGAGACTTTATTCGACAGGTTTCGGACTTCGGTCGCGACGACATCGAATCCACGTCCATGTTCTCCAGCACGTGCTGCCTCAATGGCCGCATTCAAGGCGAGTAGATTCGTCTGCGCCGCAATTTCACGGATCGTCTTGACGATGTCAGTGATCGAGTTTGCATCTTTACGCAAGGCGACAAGACTCGATAAGTTCTCGACGGATTCCGACTCGATTTGTTGGACAGTCGCAAGAACGTTCAAACCGTCTTGTCGACCACTTTCCGATTTGACCGTCAAGAAGGCTGATGTCTCGTTGAGTTCGGCCGCCATTCGTAAAACGTCCTGCTGGCGAATCGTGATGTCCGATGCAATTTTCGAGACCCCGACGACCCGACGTCCGTCATCCGAGTAAATCGGCATATATGTCGCTTCGAGCCACTTCTGTTGTCCGTCAGCAGCCCGGCGTTCAATCTTATCCTGATACGTGATGCCTTGCATCAATTTTCGCCAAAACAACTCGTAATCTGGACTATTAACGAAAGCCGGAAAACAGAGATCACGATGGTATTTACCGATTAACTCTTCCACTTCGTACCCCATCGTCCGGGCAAACAACTCATTTACGTATGCGACTTTGCGTCGATCATCAAAACGAATGATGGCTAGATTTTGTTCGATTGCCCGGATGACTTGTGTGTCGGTGACCTGTGTTACTTGCTCATGCATCGACATGCCGATTCCTCCCTGGATTCAAACTGAGGTCATGATTTACCTATTGTCATATTACCCCTTATATCGACAAGTTCCTGCTATTTTAAATTAAAATCTAGTAAATAAAGTATTCATTTTAATACGCACTCCATCCCCCATCTGCGACGACGATTGCCCCGTTGATGAAACTCGCCTCGTCGGACACGAGAAACAATGCCAAATTTGCGATTTCATTCGGCTGACCGGATCGTGGATTGAGACCCATGCCAAGCATCGCGCGCCCCATCCTGAATTCATTCAGATTCGACATCGATTGTCCGATGTTCGTCTCGACAGCGCCAGGTGCGATTCCGTTACAGCGAATACCATCTCCGGCATAAAAGAAGGCGGTATTCTTCGTCAGACCGATGACGGCATGTTTGGAAGCCGTATAGGCTGCTCCTGCTCGGGCACCATTCAGACCGCCAATCGAGATGTTATTCAGAATCACGCCACCTCCGACTTCTTTAAAGTGTTTGACCACTTCGCGCATCAGACGCATCGTTCCTGTCGTATTGACTGTAAGGATATGATCCCAACGTTCATCTGAGATGTCTGCCACGCCCTCCATCCCGTCCATGATCCCGGCATTATTGACGAGAACGTCCAGTTTACCGAAAGCGTCGATTGCTTGTTTGATGAGTTGTCCTGCTGCCTTTTGTTGTGCGATATCACTCGCAACAGCCATCGCTTCTCCGCCCGCTTCCTTGATGTCAGAGACGACCCGTTCAACGGTTTCCAACCGAATGCTGCGACGATTCGTGCGCCTTCTTGTGCAAACACTTTTGCCATGGCTTCACCCATTCCTGAGCCGGCTTCGGTGACGATGATCGTTTTTCCTGTTAGTCGCATCGTGAATCATCCTTTCGTCTATCGTGATACTAATCTATTCCCGTTCTCATCATCAAATGTATCAAACGTCATGTCGATTCCATGAAAAAAAGACCCGACGAGTTTCGTCAGGTCCTATAGCTAGTTCGTTGTAATTGGTTCATCGCGACTTCAGCACGTAGTCGCTGTCCGATTTTCAACGATGCTTGGAATATACTTGGATCAAATAATCTAAAGTGACTATCAATCCAGTTTTGTAGATAGATTGCATGTGCTTGTCTAACGATTTCTTCATCTGACAACTGTTCCATGTCTATTTCCGCGCAGTCGAAATCATCCACACCGAACTCGAAACCACAACATGGACAAATTTCGTTACTCCCCGCAAAGTGTTCATAATATGGCGGATTTTCGAGTTTATTCCATCCACATACGGGACACATATAATACGAATCGTTTTGATTCAAAGATGTGATGCCTCCTTAAATAAATGATCATTCTTATATCTATCGTACCCCATCTAACCGCTACTTTTGAGAATTACGTTATTTGATGAATACATGAAAAAAGACCCGACGAGTTTGTCGGGTCTTTCGACTTGCTTATTGCAGTTCGCGGCTTTTTTCTTCTTGTTCGTTGTTCGATTTATTTTTAGCTTCGAACTCGGCACGTGTCATGACGTCCTCGACATGCATATTGACTTCAACGACTTCAAGGCCTGTCATGTCACTGATTGATTTTTTGATTTTAGCGACTGTCTCTTGGAAAATTGACGGAATATTTTTACCGTATTCGACGATGACTTTCAAATCGAGTGCAACTTGACGTTCTCCCACTTCGGCACCAATTCCTTTTGTGATGTCTTCCGTGCTCCGGAGACGATCCGTCAGTCCACTCATGAATCCACCACTCATTGACAAGATGCCTGTCACTTCGTTCGACGCGATCCCAGCAATTTTTTTGATGACTTGATCTTCGAATGTCAATTTATTCTCGCGTACCACTTCGTTTTCAGTTGTTGGGTTTACTTCGTTTGCCATTTGAAATCTCTCCTTTTAAATGTTTAGTAAGTTATATATGAATCAGTCCCGTTGAAAGAACTGAATCCACCCTTCAATGTCGAGTGCACCATCGCGCCATTTTCCAATTAAAAATCCAATTGCTGCGAAGGCAACGATAAGGATTGTCGGACCAAAGCCAATCGTCAGGAATAAGATGGCGAGGATTAGACCGGCAAGTCCTCCGATCAGTCGGAACCGATACGGATAGAGTGCTTCTCTTGTCTTCATGTTCCCTCTCCTCCTTTAGACGACACGTTCCGATGTTTTCGTTTTCGTGTCACTGATCGTGACTTTCGTACTCGTTACTGGCAACTCAAGTAAGGATTCGACAGCTTGTTTAGCTCGTTCTTGAATTTCCTTCGCAATCGTCGGTAACCCATCTTGTCCAAAGACCGAGCAGTCGACTTTTAAAGCGACCGTTTCTTTTTTCGAATGAATATCGGCATGGACACGCGGTGTCCGTACACCACGGATTCCACGAATCGACTCTAAAGCCGTCCGTTCGATCGTCTCCTTCGAAATCGTAATCGTTCCGTCACCCGTTTGAATCAACAGTCGTTGACCTTTCGAGCGGCTAAATAATCCTGTGAATAATAGAATGACGAATACGAATGCTAAAAATCCTCCAATGGATAGAACGGTATAGCTATACCATTGCTGATCCTGCCACTGCTCGATTAGCGAACTAAGCCGTGGAACATCATACACACCGAGCACAAGCAGCCCGACACTGATTAGTCCGAGTATGCCTATGATGATGAGTAAGAATCGATTGAACCCATTCATCTGCACCTCTCCTTTACGATTATTGACTTCTTTCACCTAGGTGATTCAACACATGAAATATTATGTGTATGGTGTGTTTATTCCCGTTCATTAGAACCCGAAACATTTAAATACACTTTCGTTCAAATGTTCATATATTCTGATTATTCAGACTAAATTAATCAAAACTAGTGCCTTATTTACTATATTTCACGCAAAAGACCTCTTTCCACTTAAAAAGAGGTCAGCATTCGAATCATTTACCATTAAACATATATCCTGTCAATATGTTTTTGTCCCGTTATTCACTTCACATCAATTGGAAAGGCAAAATCGCCATTACCTTCTTTCCAATCGGCTTTAATCTGATAGACATACTTTCCGGGAGTCGAAGGAACGGTAATCCGCTCAATCTTCTTATATGTTTTCATCTTTTTATGATCTTTGACCGACCATAAGACAATCGCGACGGACTTCGGAGCTGGTCCGTCTTCAAAACGAATCGTCAATCGATCTTCAGGATTGGCTCGCGTACTCGAATCACCTTTTACTAAATCGACGGCTTCGGCCTTTGCATCAGCTGTTTCTCCGCGAAAGATGCCTGACCAACTATAGGTACCTCTATATACCTTTACTTCACGGTTTTCGATTGTCACGGTAGGTTCTGGTGGTTGATGTCGAAATGGATCACGTGAAAAAAACCATCCGACTGCAATCGCAATCACAATCAATCCAATAAATAAAAAACGTTTCATAGACAAACCTCCTACGTGATGTTTTTAAATCAACAAAAGAGGCAATATCTCTCAAGGAGTACGTTATTCAGAAGGAGGAGTTCAGATGATTCAAGATAAAGTCGTCATCATTACAGGGGCATCAAGCGGTATCGGGGAAGCAACCGCGAAAGAGCTTGCGAAACAAGGAGCAAAACTCGTTCTTGCTGCACGTCGGGAAGATCGTTTGCAAGAGCTTGTCAAAGCGGTTGAAGCTGAAGGTGGTCAAGCCGTTTATCAAGTGACGGATGTTACCGATCGTGAGCAAGTTGATGCGCTCGCAAAACTTGCGAAAGACAAGTTTGGTTCTGTTGATGTCATCGTCAACAACGCTGGATTAATGCCACTATCGCACCTCCATAAGAATCAGCAGGACGAATGGAACACGATGGTCGATGTCAACATTAAAGGCGTCCTCCATGGAATCGGAGCAGTCCTGCCGTATATGCGCGAACAAAAAAGCGGACATGTCATCAACATCTCTTCTGTCGCCGGTCATGAAGTCATGCCGTCGAGCGCCGTCTACAGCGGTACGAAATTCGCGGTGCGCGCCATCACGGAAGGTCTTCGTAAGGAAGAATCGGTCGACAATCACATCCGTGCAACAATCATCTCACCGGGAGCGGTCGATACGGAATTGAAGGACCATATCTCGGATGAAGAGATCAAACAAGGAATTGGTGACTTGAAAGCCATTGATGCGAGCGCGATTGCGCGTGCTATCGCATATGCTGTCAACGAACCAGAAGATGTCGCGGTCAACGAGATCTTAATTCGTCCGACAGCGCAACGTTAATTGAATGTATACAGGACCCCTCATTAGCAAAACAGCTATTGAGGGGTCCTGTTCTGTTTAAAGAAGTCGCTCCGCGATGAGCTGGTACGACTGCAATCGCTTTTCTTGATCAAAGGCATTGTTGATGAGTAAAAACTGATCTGTTTGATAACGCGTTGCTAATGCTTCAAGCTCCTGCGCAACAACGTCCGGTGTACCGACAATCGCTCGCCGTCGATCTTTACGGACCCGTTCCGCTTGAATGTCATTCCAGATTTTTGCTTCAGTCGAGGCAAACGACGGAACGATTGAATTGCCGAGTCGAACGCCTTGAATCCAGGCATCTTGAGTTCGAGCGAGACGTTCTGCTTCTTCTTGCGTCGGGGCACAGATGACGAAAACGCAGACGATGACGTCTGTTCCTCCTGCCTCACGATAAGTGGAAAGTGTCTCTTCCCAACGATCCGGATTGATGAAGTGACCAAAAACGAGACCACGGTCTTGTTCTGCAGCAATTTGCGCACTACGTGGCGACAGACCAAGGATTGAGATCGGAGACGCTTGCCGATCACGCGGTGTCGTCTTGACGATCCGGTACGGGTGTCGATTCGATAGACTATCTGTCAAGAATCCAGCCGTTTCCTGAACGAGTCGACTAAACTCAGCTGCTCGATTTTTTTCACCATCTGTTAAAGCAAGTCGTGTCCGCTCACTTCCACCCGGAGAATTGCCGATCCCAAGTTCGATCCGTCCCGGATAAAAGGCGTCGAGTGTTGCAAAACTCTCGGCCACTTTTAGCGGATGATATTGCGGTAACAACACTCCACCTGAACCAAGTTTGATTTTTGAAGTCTGCGCACCCATTCGGGCAATGAACAACTCCGGTGATGCACTGAGCAAACCGTTCGTATTATGGTGTTCTGCGAACCAGTACCGTTCGTAACCGAGTCGCTCGGCTTCTAAGACGAGTCGTTCCGTCGCTTCCATCGTCGCTTCGACCGTATCATCCTCATGCAATGGTACTTGATCCAGTATTCCTAGTCGCATCACGCATTCCTCCTCTACCCTCTTAAGTGTAAAGGGTGGAGGAACGGAGTTCAAAAACGAGGCTCAGACACGGACGAGACGATCTTCGATAATAACGCCGTCTCGCATCTCGATCGTTCGATTCGCTCGTTCCGCAAGTGCCGGGTCGTGGGTGACAAACAAGACGCCACACCCTTTCTCTTCGTTTAATGACCGTAAAAGATTGAAGATGATTTCTCCAGTATCTGTATCGAGGTTCCCTGTTGGCTCATCGGCAAGCAACCATTTCGGTTCATGAACGAGTGCTCGGGCAACGGCGACCCGTTGTTGTTGTCCACCGGAAAGTTGCGACGGCAAACTGCCTGCTTTATCGGCGAGACCGACTTGCGCGAGTAACTGCTCGGCGCGTTCTTTTTTATCATACGGTACTTTCCGACCGAACAGTGGCGCCATGACATTTTCAAGCGCCGTCAGCGTCGGAATCAAATGAAACTGCTGGAAGATGAAGCCGATGTTTTCGAAGCGAAAGTCGGATAATTCTTTACTGTTCAATTTGTTGATTGGTTTCCCGTCATAATGCAACTCCCCGCTCGTCGGTCGATCGAGCGTGCCGATTAGACTGAGTAACGTTGATTTTCCAGATCCCGAAGGTCCGATGATCGAAATGAAATCGCCCGCCTCAAGTGTCACGTCGATGTCTTGTAACGCTTGTGTCTCGACACCGTCTCCTGCAAATGATTTTGCCATCTGTTTGCATTGAAATGTTCCTTCCATATGTACCCCTCCATTATTCTTGATAACTACTATTCAAGAATAGATTGGTAATTCCTTCTAAATGAAAGGAAATAAAGAAACAGTACTCTTACGGAACAAGAATACTGTCAGGAAACTCTTGGTTGAATAGAAACGAAATTTTTACGATAGACGATCTCATACGGTAAGACGAACAATATACATGCAAGAGTCGTGAACTGAATCATGCTACCGATTGGTGGTAGTGGAGACAGCGATGCTTCGTGCCACACTTCATATAGACCAATGAACAAAAACAGGACGACGCTACTCGTCGTCACGTAGATAAGCAACCGAAGGGTCAATGGATAATGTCGGACAATCCATAACATCGGTAACCCAAAGATAAAATAGGATAACGTCATCGCAAACGTCCCGAACTGATAGACGATCTCAAAATCAATCGTTGTCAGGAACGAATACGCCGTGAACGCTAAGAACGAAAGAATCGTCACGACAGCCGCATAACTGATCCAGCGCATACGGTTGGCTCCTCTCCTGAATGTTATTCCTGTACACGCGATCGTGACAGAAACCAAATATGTACAATTAGTGTAGGTAGTTCGATTTCATTTGTCAATTATCTTCAGATTGACTTATTCAGTCTATGTACGATTGCAATGAGAGCGAATTCATAGAATAATGAAAAAAGAGAATATGAAAGTGAGGTTTTATCGATGGATGAACAATTAACGGTGTTTCGTGATCTCTTTGAAGCTACACCTGATTACCACGATGGTCTTTCGTTTATGGAGGTCGAGTCACGCCTGACACCTTCAAAACGAGCAGCACTCGCTTGGATGGAACAAACAGGAGGAGAACCGAATATCGTAAACCTTGATGGACGATTCGTCATCATCGATACGGTCAAAGAGAGTCCAGCTGGTCGACGAAGCGTTTGTTTTGACGAAGTCGCTCGACTCGGTCGAAAGAAAAATGCGCCCGGAGCTAGCGTCGAGTCAATGATTGAAGCACTCGAACTCGACCTGTTGACACCAGAACAATATCAAAAACTTCAGACACAGTTTTCGTTTGACGAAAAGACCTCCAGTTGGCTCGCAACACCAGACGTGATTCGTCAAAAAGGTGGCGCTTTGTTTGGAGATCGTCGTTATGAGACGACATTCATCTATCACAACGGAGTGGACTCCTATTATGCGAGCCGCGGATTTCGTGTTTTACTTGAATTGGAATAAGCCAAAAAACCGCTTCGTAGTCCAAACGTAGCGGTTTTTTACAATAATAGGGAATAATACCCAATCGTGATATGATGGACGTTGAGTACAGGAGGTGGACGTCATATTTGTATTGGGATTGATTATGGGTAGTCTTTTAATGTTGCTCAGTTTCCGGTTATTCCACCAGCAACAACCGGATACAATTGCGTTATGTAAAGATATCTTCTATGTGTTTGAAGTCCATCCGGAATATCGATTCCGATATATCAGTCCGTCCCTCGATGACCATATCGGCAAGGGAGTGGCAGCAGCCAGCTATATGGATCCGGATCAGTGTTTTGCAAGGATTCATCCGGAAGACATCGAAGTCTTGATGTCGAAGATTTCGGGCGACTGTGACTACGATCAACCGTTCCGGCAACGCTGGCGGACAAATGACGGGACGTACGTCTGGTTCGAAGAATATGCGACACCAATTTGCGAAAACGGACAGATTGTTGCCATCCAAGGGGTGATCCGTAACATTGACGAGCAGTTGAAATCACAACAGGCACTGCTCGATCAATACCGTATCGATGCCTTGACACGGCTTGGGAATCGCCATGCCTTCAACGAGGCTGTCCGCGATCTCGATCAAGAGAAGATGACGTATGGATTGATTCTGCTTGACTTGAATGAACTAAAGGAGCTTAACGACCGATTCGGTCACGCGGTCGGTGACGCCTTGCTTGAACAAACAGGACTTTGCATCCGCCGCTTAACAGATCATGGTTACCGGATCGGTGGTGATGAATTCGTCTTGATCGACGATAGTCCGTCGATTGACACGTTTGAGGCATTCGTCGAACACGTCCGCTCGACGTTCGCGACGCACGAGATTGGACTCGCGATCGGTGCCGTTCATTCGACAACAGGACGCCGGATCGACGACGTCCTGCATGAGGCAGATGCACGGATGTATCAAGAAAAGATGAATGATCGCTTAAGTCGTCAGCATGGATTGATGCGCTTGAAGCAATAAGGCGTTGAAGCGTTCTGGTTGATCGAGATTCGCCGTATGCCCCGCTCCCTCGACTGGTAAGACGATGATGTTCGGCACATGTTCCGCAACGAACGCGGTTGCGTCGACTTCGTATGTTTCATTCGTTCCATTTAGGATGATGACCGGCAAGGTGATCGACTGCAGCATCGTTTCCGTCAGTGCCGGGAAACGGAACGTCATCAAATCGAGAACTGCCCGCGCCGTCGTTTTCCAGGCAGGACCATGCAACTGCTCGAATTGGTCGGCAATCTCCGGTGCCTGCTGTTCGAGGTTAAGGAAAAACTCCCGTTGTTCGCGCATCAGCGGTTCCATCGCTTTAGGAATGAATGGTGAAAAACCCGTGATACATACACCTTCGAGTTCGTCCGGTGGGTCGAGCGCCAGTTGCATCGCAAGCGTCGCGCCGAGCGACAACCCGAGAATCCATCCTGGACCTTCCTGTGCCATCCGTTCGCGGATGGCACGTGTTGCTTGTGATAAGTAATCGTCCGTTGCCGGCTCCGTCGTCATTCCGTGACCAGGCAGATCAATCGGAATGAACGTAAAATCATCCGCTAAAGCGGATAGTTGTGGCGCGAAGTGTGTCGCTGCCGTCCCCATTAAACCATGTAGTACATACATACGTGTCATACGGTAAACTCCTTAAATTGATGTAGTGTCAAAATCGCGCTTGCGACGACGTCCGGACGATCGCGATGCATCTGGTGTGATGTACCCGGAACGAACGTCACGTTCGCCTGATAGGATAGATTCGCCTGTCGCCGTATTAATTCCTGCCATTTAATTTCCATTCGTTCGAGTTCATCTTCCGGAAAACCGGCTGCTATCATCGTCTGGATTGAGTTCGTTTTATCCCGACCGAGAACGGTCATCGGGAACCCAAGGTCACGCATGAGTGGTTGAAGCGCCTTCGCATCACTCTTCCACTTTGAAATGATCGCATGCATCGCCCGGTAATACGCCGGGTTCCAATCCGTACGGTCATCCCCGTCCGGGAAACGGTCACGTAAATCAGTTGCTTTTGATAGTTCCGCGAACCGGTCGATCCAGACCGCGTCATCCCCTTCTCGGTCGAGCGTCGGTGTATCGAGCTGATCGAGTTCTGCTAAGTCAACGGACGTCGCCTCGACAAGGACGAGACCGGCGACACGTTTCGGATAATGTAAAGCGAAAGCTTGTGCGACGAGACCGCCGTAGGAATGTCCGACGAGTGTGACCGGAGTCGTGATATTCGTCGCGTTAAGAAACTGATTGATTTGCCGTAAGATGCCGGTCGTCCCGTCGATGTAATCGTCCGACCATTCGTGTGGATGAAAGCTGACGACGCGGTAGTCCGGTGTCAGTTTCGTCAGAATGTCCGCCCAGTCCTGATACGTCCCACCGAGCGAGGGTAACACTAACAACGGTCGACCTGTCGAACCGTCGTCATAATACGTCACTTGTTTTCCCTGATGTTGCATAATTCGTTCCATTATAATCACTCCTTTATACTTTGAAAGATGGTGTTTACCTTGATTCGTGCTTTATTGTTTGATTTAGACGAGACGTTACATGACCGGTCCGGTTCTCTTCCCTATTTCCTTCGGGATCAGCATCAACGTTTTCGTGAAGTTGCGCATGTTCCGATCGACGACTACATCACGACGTTCTTATTGCTTGATCAAGAAGGACGCGTCTGGAAGGACGTCGTCTATACGGAAATGATTCGTCGCTTCGAATTGTCGCTTTCTGTTGAAGTACTGCTACACGACTACGTGACGCGTTATCCGTTCTTCGCACGGAGCTTTCCGGGAGTCGACACCTTTTTTGCGCAATTATCGCCTGAGCTACCCATCGGCTTACTGTCGAACGGTCGGACGACGTTCCAACGTGCCGTCTGTGACGCCATCGGACTGTCTCCCTCCTTTACGCAGATCGGGATCTCGGAACAAGAAGGCGTTCGTAAACCGGATCCGACATTTTTCCTTCGCTTAACGGATCGTTTAGGTGTTCGCCCGGACAAAGTCCTTTATGTTGGCGACAATTACGACCACGACATCTTACCGGCACGCGCCCTCGGCATGCAGGCGCTTTGGAAGCGCACAGGCGATGTTCCATTGACTGACACGCAATTTTCGGACTGGCGCCAGTTACCTGCCCCACTCCAAGACTTGATACGAAAGGAGAACCAGCCATGACGGAACAGATTCGCCGTTTCCAACCTGACGATTTTGAGCAGATTCATCGATTGAACGCATTAGAAGGATGGCAGGATCTCGTCGCTGATCAAGAGCGGACCCGCAACGCGTGGATGAATGCAAATGCCGCTTTCGTCCTTGAGTCTGACGGAGAAATCCTTGCCTATGTCCGCGCTTTAACGGACGGTTCAGTGACGACGTTCGTCTGTGAGCTCCTCGTCAGCCGAGACGCACGCAAGCGTGGGTATGGGCAACAGTTGCTCGATCACTTGCAACTCACCTATCCGACGCGGATCGATCTCCTGGCAACCCGTCAAGCTGCTTCCTTTTATGAACAACAAGGATTTCGTGCTTTCCATGGTTTCCGTAAATCACGATGAAGCGAGTGATTTCGAATAACTTGTGCTCGTCACGCTGTAGCCCATCGCTTGATAAAAGTGATGGGCTGCTTCGCGTTCTGGTCGATTACCACTGTTCAGTAAAACGGCAGTTGCTCCTCTTTCGTGTGCCCAGTCTTCCGCTGCTCGGATCAAACGGCGTCCAATTCCCTGCCGACGATATTTCGCGTTGACGACAAACGCGACGATTCGGACATAGGTCGTATCATGCTCGAACGCTTGCGCCTGAAACAGACCGACGCAGCCGAGAAGAATATCGTCGTCTTCTAACACAAGCAATTCATAATCCGGATGACGGGTGACCCGCGAAAATCGTTCGCGTAAGACGTCCTCGCTTGCCGGATAACCAAGCTGCGTCATCAATCCGACCAATTGTGGTAGATCGTCTGTTGTCCAAGACCGGATGGTCATATTTCTCTCCCCCCATTATCGTGTGGGCGACAGAATCATCACCCGTTCTCGACCCTCTTCCTCACCGACGACCAGCACGTGCTCAGATACCGGATCATCCTTGATTTGATAGACGGTAAACGCATCAA
>NZ_DGYQ01000013.1:15258-32749 GCF_002396765.1 Exiguobacterium sp. UBA5002 | reverse complement strand
AATCAGATGTGTCCTGTTCTAGTTGCGTATCAGTCAAGACATCATCCGTGACACCGAGTCGCTTCCCTTTCAGCTGTTGCCAATCTGTATCCGTAATTTTTTTGGCTACCGTGTATAACTGTTCATCATAATACATGCCGACGACCATCGATTGCGACGATTGCTCGGGAACGGTCTCATGCAAGGAACTAAAGCCGATGATCGTCAGACCGGCAGCGAGACAAGCAGCTTGTAACGAGCGCCGGCGCCGTTTCGCTTTGCGGATACCTTGGATTGTCCGTTGCCTGACAGATGACGGTACGTCGATCAAGATTTTTGGCTCGTGATTCATAGACTCATCCCCTTCTGTCGTCGTACTTTCTCGAGTGCGCGGTACAACGTGCTTTTGATCGTACTCAGTGGCACATTGAAGGTTTGCGCAATCTCTTGCAATGACAAATCTTCTTCATACCGGAAGTAGACGATTGATCGCTCGGTCGGCTCGAGGACATCCAGTAAATCGTCCAAGTACAAGCGATCGACGAGACGCTCTTCAAACGACGTCGTTTGACTGGGTTCGATCGCGAGCGGCTGAAACGACGCTCGATGTTGCTGGAAAGCGCAATTCATCGTGATGCGCGTCAACCATGTCTTAAAATACGAAGCATCCCGTAAACTCTTTCGCCCACGCCATGCCCGGTACGCGACCTCTTTGACGTTCTCAAGCGCTGCCGCCTCCTCTTTCAGATAAATGAAGGAAATACGGTACACATAGTCCTCTTCTGCGAATAAAGCTGCTTCAAAAGCAGCGTCGGATAATGCTGCACCTGACTTTCGAAACACATCGGCATCCTCCTTTTTTACAATCACTCTCCTATTAGATACGCGACACGTTTAAAAAGTTTCATTTTTTTCAAATTTTTCTTATAATTCCCTTTTCTTGCATGAATGAATTCGATAGGATGGGAAGCAGAGAGGGTGATAAACGTGTACAAGAAACTCATTGCTTTACCGGAGCTTACGCACCTCGAAGGGGCGGTCTCCATCCACCAGCAAGGTGAACAAATCTTTAGCCATGCTAACGGATTCGCACATCGGGGCTACCGCGCATCGAATACAGAAACGACACGATTCGGAATTGCTTCTGGTGCGAAACTCTTCACGGCGGTCGCCATCTTACGGTTAGTCGAGGCAGGAAAGGTAGCACTCGACGAACACGTCGCGCCGATTCTACCGGACATAGGAATCGATCTAGACGGTGTGACCGTGCATTATCTGTTAACCCATACATCAGGCATCGGTGATTATTTTGACGAAGCGACGATGACCGATTTCGAGGAAGTTTTTCAAGATTTCCCGATGTATCGTTTGCGTCGTCCCATCGATTTTTTACCGTTGTTTCAGGACCAAAAAAGACTGTTCACTGCGGGCGAACGTTTTCATTACAACAATGCGGGATACATCCTGCTCGGTCTCGTGATCGAACAATTGACGAAACAACCCTTCTCGGATTACGTGACGAACGAATTATTCGCTCGTGCGCAAATGACACAGTCTGGTTACTTCCGACTCGACTCGCTACCGGCAGATACAGCCACCGGCCATATCGAGAATGAAGACGGTATGTGGCGAACGAATCACTATGCGTTACCGATCATTGGCGGACCAGATGGCGGCGCCTTCCTCACAGCATCAGACATGGAACGTTTCTGGCGAAGTCTTCTGACGCATCAATTGCTGTCCGAATCGATGACCGCGCAACTGTTTCATCCCCACGTCAAAGTCAACGATGTTGCGTCTTATGGTTACGGCGTCTGGCTGAAACGACTCGACGCCTCGCACGAGAAGTGGCACATCATGGGTTACGACCCGGGTGTCAGCTTTCATTCCGCCTATTATCCACAATCGGAAACGATCGTCACCGTCTTATCGAATACGTCTGACGGAGCCTACGCGCTCGTTCAGGCTATCGAACAACTTTTACTTGAGAAAGGAATCCATACATGAACCTTTATATCGCTTCTCGCTTTGATCACACGTTGACCGTCCGCTGGCTCCGCGATGAACTCCGCTTGCGTGGACACGATTTAACATACGACTGGACGATGAACAATCGGGCAGAGGATCCTGAAGCATTACGAAAGATTGGTCTTGCTGAATTCGAAGCCATACAACAAGCGGACGCCTTCGTGCTCGTGTTACCGGCAGGAAAAAGTAGTCACGTCGAACTCGGGATTGCGCTCGCGACGAATCGTCCGATTTACTTATGCATGCCGGATGCGACCTACTTCACCGGACCATTGGCCAGTACGTTTTATCATATCGGACGGACGACCTCTTGCTTCGGAACGAAAGAAGATTGGCTCACGCAGATTCTCGCCGATCGCTTACCGGAAGAACAACTGACGTCATGAGGACCGTCCTGTTGACGATTGGACCGACCCATGCCGGGAAAACGACGTTCGCCCGACAGCTTGCTCAACGTCTACCAGCAAGCCTTGTCATCGATCAGGATCTTCAAGCACGTTTTTTGCTCGAACATTATCCAGACCTTGTTCCAACAGAAGGACCAAATCAGATCAAACATGACTTGACGGGATGGTTGATCGAACAGGCAATCACGTCCTCCGTCGAGACAATCATCTTATGTAATGCCAACACCTCGCGGATTGGTCGGAAACAATTATTAGATCCACTCTCCCGTTCGACGTTCCACTCGATCCTCGTCTGGTTCGATTTACCCGAAGCCATCCTTTCAAACCGACTGACTCACTCCAAACGCGATGGACGAGAAATTCGTGGCGACTCGTCGTACTACGATATCTATCAGCGGCAACGAATCGAGCCGCCAGTTTCCGGTGAAGCGGACCAAATCGTTCGTCTTCGTTCGACGGAAGACGTTGACACACTCCTCGACCATGTCACGAATCCGTCGCTTGATGCTCTCTTCGATGCGGTATCGACTGATTGAAGAACATGACAATCGCACGTAAAGCACCCGCTTCTTCATCAACGCATGCAAAAAGACTAGCCGATATGTAACCGATTACAAAAGAAAGAAGGAACACTCATGTCTGAAGAACAACGATTGACCGGCGGAAATGTCTCCGCTGTCTATCAAAAAGGTGAGCATGTCTATCGCTCACAAAAAGAGAACAGCAACAACGTCCAACGGTTATTACGCCACTTAGAAGCGAAACGCCTATCCGGTGTTCCCCGTTTCGTCGGTATCGACGAACAAAATCGAGAGATCCTGACCTTTCTCCCTGGCGAAACGGCCGATTATCCCCTAAAAGCATACATGTGGCATGATGACGTATTGGACGATGTCGCACGTCTGATGCGCCAGTATCATGACGCGACAGTCGACTTCGACGTCTCGCCGGACTGGGCACCGTTGCTCAATACCCCGACTCCATACGAAGTCATCTGTCACAACGATTTTGCCGTCTACAATACGATTTTTCAGGATCAAAAACTGAGTGGCGTGATTGACTTTGACCTCGCGGCACCCGGTCCACGTGCTTGGGATATCGTCTACACGCTCTATACGTTCGTTCCGCTTAGCAGCAGACGACAAGCACCTGACGGATCCGTTCTTGCTTATTCACCGGACCAAGATGACACACGTTTCGCCAAGCGAGTGAGTCGGTTCCTTGATGCGTATGGCTATGAAGGACCGCGTTCCGAACTGCTATCCATGTTATTGTTGCGCATCGAAGCCCTCTATCTATTAATTGATCAAAGAGCTGCGGAAGGTGATGCTGCCTTCATCAAGATGAAAGAAGAAGGTCACGACACACATTACCGCGCGGAATACCGTTTCATCGCGGAACATGGGGAGAAGTGGTTCATCGATAAATCTTCGATAAAATAATGTTCGACGACATCGATCATCACAAAGGAGTGATTTTTTTGAAGATAATTGATCTCGATTTTTTACTGACGACTGAAGAATATGATCTCGAACTAGATACGATGTCGTTAAAGGCGAACGACCATTACGCGATTGATTTCTATTTTTATGGCGCTGACGAAACATTCAAGCTTTTGATTGACGATCCTTCGCGCGATTACTTTTTGATGCGTTTCGAAAAGTACGCCGTTTTCCTAGGTACGTTGCAAGAGCATGGCATCATCGACGACAGACTCCGAAATCCGTACCCGGTCGTGAAGTCAAAAGAATCGATCTTGGGAGAGTTCGCTGCGAAGTATATGAAAACGAAGGAAATTTATACGGAACGGGGAGACTTGCACTTATTCGCTATCAGGACACATGAACAGGATTTTTACATTTTATCCTACAGTGATCCAATCATCATTGATCATATGGCGAAAGAGGATTAATTGAACAGCAGTTGTTACATCATAAAAAAGGAGGATGAACGTATCTTGAAAAAATCATTGATATTACTTTTAACTGCTCCCCTTCTGTTTTTGTCTGCTTGTACAGAGGAGCAAAAGACAACACAGTCTCCTATTAAAATGATGTCAAAGAGTACAAAAGTACAATCCGAATCTGTAAAAATCGATGCCGAAAGTAAATTGAACATTGTTTTTCTTTATGAACCATACAAACAATATCTACAATCGTCCTTAAAAATCAAAGATCCTGAAGAAGATAAAAAGAATTATGCCAAATATGTCTTAAGCTATATCGACAAAATCGGGGAAAAGGAGCAGTTCGCGACAGCCGACTTGAAAGGTTTCCCGATGTTGCAATCAACCGTGTACGAACAAGAGCTACTCGACAAAATCGAGAACTTGATGAAACAACAAGATGACATTACAAAAATCATTAAAAAAAATTACATCGCTTCTCATAAGATCCTTCCCAAAAAGAAAAGTACCATTATCGTCGCTCCGGTTAATCCTGAATCCTCTTTCGATCTTCAGTCGATGAAAGGTGTTACAGGAGCAGCCTATAAAGATGCATTCATTCTCTACCTGGATACAAACTACGATCAAGACATCCTGGCATATTCGACGGCACACGAATATCATCACTTAGTCCTCAAGGATACACCTGATTTTAGTTTAAGTACGACTCTTAATTCCGTCATCGTCGAAGGAAAGGCAGATGCCTTTGCCGACCGAATCGTCAAAGGCGTCTCCCCTCCATGGAATGTCGAATTGGATGAAGCAACGAAGAAACATGTCGTACATCTGGTCAACAGCTATGAAGTATCACAACTCGACTTCGTCGTAGGTAACGAACAAAAAGAGATTCCTCGCTGGAGTAACTACATTTTGGGGCGTGATATCCTCAATCACTATTTTGAGTCGCATCCAGATCAGTCAATTGCTGACTGGACCTATACGAATCAAGCAGATATCTTAAAAGGATACACGTATCAAAAGATTCTTGAGCAATGAGGTGCTTTCATGAAATACACATGTCCCGTTTGTGGATATGACCGAATGGACGACGTTGTTTATTATGAAAATGGTGACGCTTCGTTCGAACTTTGTTCTTGCTGCGGCTTTCAGTTCGGAGTAGACGATGATGTCGAAATCGAGGATGGTATCTTCTTATCAAGAAGTGAAGCACACGACTTGTATCGTGCGAACTGGCTCAAGGACGGTGCTAAAATCTTTAATGATTATGCCTTTGAGCGTGGTCAAGCAAAAGGTGAACCTTTAGCGAGAACGGCTTTGAAAAAACAATTACGAGCAATTCATATCAGACTAGAAACATAAAAAAGGAGCGCCACACTTCACGAAGATCTCGTGTGAGTTCGCGCTCCTTTTTTATGTCATCATGCTCGAATCTCGTGCATCATCATCATAACGGTCACGATAGTTCCTTGATGCAGATGATTCTCAATCGTTACCTCACCATCATGTGAATCGATCATCCGTTTGACGATTAACAGACACGTCTAGTAAATCAAGGACAATTCGAAGTGATTTCTTCGTCCACTGTCGTTCCAATATTGGGTGTGACGTCCGAGGTTGTTTATCGAGGCGGTACCGTTTCCTTTCAATGACCGTCTACCGATTTTTTGTTTCAAGCGTTTATGAGAAATAGAAGAATATTTTTAATGTCTTCGACTCCACTACTCTTTTCGTTCCTAATGCCCCTCATCGTTCTAAAAAGATGGTGGTATCGATTCACAGGAGCTTCAGCATGATTATTCTACTAATGCATAGCCATTTCTTACGTCTTCGTTTCATTTTAAATATCTCCCTAGATTGGGTTTAATCCAATCTTAGAGAGAAGTTATAAGAAAAACATAAATGAGTAAGGATTTCGAAAATAAAAACACAATAGACAAAATTTTCTAAAAATAATACACTATATTTAACCAAATTATGTAAAAGGAGTGGTCACATGAATATTACCTTTCAAGATGTTTCGCACTCGTTCGAGCGAAGCGGTGTCCGGACCGATGTCTTGCATCAACTAAACGGACAATTTTTGCAATCGGAAGTAACGGCACTCGTCGGTCCGTCCGGGTCCGGAAAATCGACGTTCCTTAGTCTCCTTGGTTCGCTCGATCGTCCGTCGTCCGGTCAGATTCTCTATGACAGACAGGACATTACGTCTTGGAAGAACAAACGGTTATCACAATTCCGCTCGAAAGAGATCGGCTTCATCTTCCAGCAGTTTCATCTCCTACCGTCACTGACGGTGTCTGAAAACCTAAAGGTCGCCTTGTTAAAACAAAAGACATCGTTTAATCAAGACGAGCGAATCCTCGAGCTGCTCGATCGGGTCGGACTCGACGACAAACGAAATGCTTTACCTGCTCAACTATCCGGCGGGCAGCAACAACGGGTGGCAATCGCCCGCGCCTTGTTGCATCATCCGCAATGGATTCTTGCAGATGAGCCGACTGGTAATCTTGATTCCATGACCGGTGACGCGATTTTTGAACTGTTGCTAGAACTGCATCGTGAAGACAAATGTGGCGTTTTATTTGTCACACACGACTTAGAACTCGCCGAACGCGCTGACCGAATTCTCTTCATGCAGGATGGTCGGATCGTCGAAGACCGCCGAAAACGCACGGTGCAAAGTGTTTAAGTACTGTTTAAAGGGAGGTGTCTCGCGTTGCACACGTTTCGTGCCAAATTAATCACGAGCTTTATCGGCTCACTTGTCGTTTTTCTATTGTTGTCGGTATCGACGCAGTCTGCGTATGAAGCGTTTCGGAATGCGGACTTCTCGGAACAGGAGACGACGATCGTACGAGATTGTAATCATGATGACGTATCAAAACTTATTTTCAAAAAAAATAGTTGTACACTCGATAACACGATCGACGAAAATTCTGAAGGTGAAATTTTAGGTATAAGTACAGGTAAAACGGAAAAAGTGGATGGAACAGCACGTGGAAAAGCCAATGCTATCAAGTCGCCAGGCTTTTTGAAATCAGCCGAAGAAAAGGCAGGCTCTAGTTTTTCGATCATCCTTCTCTTGTTGCTTCTTGTCGGAAGTTTCATCATTTATTTTGTAATCAAAAAACGAAAGCGACTCACAGGAAAACATACTTTAGACATTACGGAGACTATGGAAGATCAATCAAATCTTTCTTTCAAGAATAAAACTTCGTCTACAACAACTCAGTCTATGCCTACTCCTCCTATAGAATCATTACGCCTGATGCTATTTGATTTTAACCAACGATTACCACGTGCCCTCAAGCGGCGAAGTCATGAGTCGTTGACAGACTGGACGGAGCGCATTCATCTGGTGACGCCACTCTCTCCTTACTTCGTCACCCGCTACGCAGCGCAAGCAGAAGTAGAAGCACTCGATGCACAAGCGATTCACCATTTCGAACAAGATCTTGCACATTATTTAAAGACGCAAATCTCCCAATAACAAGCAAAGGAGACTACATATGCTTCGTTTCGTCATCAATCAATGGCGCCGGCAGCGCGGGAAATTCATCCTTACGCTCGTCGGTGCGCTCATCATCAGCGCTGGACTCAGTCTGATGTTCAACTTGACCGACTCCAGTCAGGGAACGGTCGAACAAACATTACAAAAGAAATGGTCATCTGCGTATGACATCGTCGTACGACCGAAAGGCAGTCAGCTTGCAAGTGAGTCGAATGATTTACTCGAACCGAACTATTTAAATGGTATCAATGGTGGAATTTCCTTTGAACAATACCAACAAATCAAACAAATGAATGCGATTGATATTGCAGCTCCGGTTGCTGTCATGGGGTACGCCAATATCGGCATCTCAATTCCAAATCAAATCCACTTTCCGGACGAGCCTGGTATTTATCGACTGAGTAATTCACATTATGGTGCTGGTGGATTTTCGAAAGAACTCATCGCACAGGATGGTGCCTACTTTTCAACTATGGAAGAGCCGCTCGTTCCTCCGAATACGCGATTGATCCATCTTCAAGATCCGCAAGATTTTTCATCCATACAACCCTTTACCTATAGTCTTATCGTCGGAATCGATCCGGAGGCGGAAGCGCAACTCGTCGGTTTGGATAAGAGCATCCTGAATCAAAAGAAGTTTCGTTACTTTAGTCAAGAGGATGTCTCCTCAGCCAGCAAGAAGAGTTCCAATGAATTCAATATTCCGGTATTGATTAATCCAAAATCCTTCAATACGGGATATAGTCAATTCAAGTTAGAACAAGTTAACGTCGATCTGAAAACGAAACAAGCACGCGACACATTTTATCAACGACTAGCTCAATCGAACGCTCCTCAACCTCTCGATCAAGAAAAACGAAAGATCATCCAAGACATTAAAGTCGATGCCTCTAAAGTCGAGAGCGCTTTTTTTGATTCCCTACTCGGTCAAAAAACTAAGGTACTTCCGCATTCGGAAGCAAATACTAACGCTCAACTCGTCGCCCAGACAGGCTCATTGACTTATCAAACGGTGAAGAGTCCGTTCCCTACACGATGGGAGAATGCTTATGAAATACAAACAGCACCTACTGCATTCAAAAATGCTATATTACCATCCTCTTATCTTCCGAAGCGTGGCTTCCGGATGGTAGATTCTTATGAAATAAAAATGAAAAAATCGGATGGATCTACTTTTAAGTCAATGAATCCTTATCTGACGTTTAATGTCGTCGGTTTGTATGATCCGAACAAGATCAATTTCTCCAAAGATCCATTGAACGAATTACCGATGGAGACCTATCGACCATCGGCTGCGAGTATCGTACTTGACTCAAAAAATGAACCAGTCAATCCTGCCCAACCGATCAACACGACCGGGAATCCAATTGGTCTGTTGACGAACTCTCCAAACGTTCTTACGACAGTCGATAGTGTCCAAGAGGTGATGGGCGATCAATCGATTTCATCGATCCGGTTAAAAGTAAAGGGTGCTTCTTCTGTCGGTGAACAATCAGATAAAACCTTACAACGTATCAAGTCGGAAATCGAACGAGAGACTGGTCTTATCGCTACGATCACCAAGGGTTCCTCCCCACAACCGGTCGTTACGAAGGTCGTCGATGACGGCAAGACGCTCGGTTGGATCGAACAACCGTGGATCCACATCGGTGCTGCGATGACAATCTTCCGTGAGACAAGTGTCGGTTTCTCAGGAGTCATCTTCGCGATGCTCGCCGTCGCCATCGTTTATGTCCTTGCAACGAGCTACGTCTCGATGCTCGCTCGCCGGAAGGAGTTTGCCGTATTACTCGCACTTGGTTGGCGGACGAAGGACCTTTATAAAATCGTCTTGATTGAGGCAGCCATCCTAGCCGGATTCGTCTCGACGATTGCCTTGATCGTCGAAGGCATTTTCTCGCTCGTTCGGAACGAAGCGATGAACGGCTGGAGTCTTGTTTGGATTGCCCTATTCAGTCTCGTCATCTACCTGGCTGGCGCGACCTGGTCGGCGTGGACGATTCGCCGGATCTCGCCGTATGAAGCGATCAAGACCGGCGAATACGCGAAATCGGCTCGTATCGGACTGAAGCTTCGTTCGACCGTGACATTGGCGCTAAAAGAACTACTTGGGAAATGGAAGCGGAACAGTTTGTCCGTCCTCTCGATCGCTCTACCGACGGCATTGCTGACGTTCTTCTTATTCGTGACGTTCCATTTACAAGGAGTGCTTTATACATCGTGGCTCGGTCAATTCGTCGCCCTGCAAGTCGGTCCGATGCATTACGTGACGATGGGTATTGCCATCACAATCGCCATTTTGACGACGGGAGAGATCATGTGGCAAAACGTCACCGATCGCAGGGCATCACTTGCTGTCTTAAAAGCGCTCGATTGGACGAACGGCGCGATCCGACAATTGATCGTCCTCGAAGGATTCCTTGTCGGTCTCATTTCCGGCATCGTCGGACTGATTGTCGCTTATACAACGATTTACTTCCTGTATGATCTTGTTCCGTGGAATGAACCGTTATTGTTTGGCGTATCACTTGCCTTACCGATTTTGTTCGGTGTCATCGCTGCCTTCATCCCAGCACAACTGGCAGCACGTGTTCAACCGTATCAAGAATTAAAAGATGCTTCGTAAACTAAGGAGTTGTACACATGAATTCTATTCAAGCAATATTTTTTGACCGAGACGGAACGATTGGTGGAGATAACACCGTCCACTATCCCGGAACGTTTACGTTATTCCCTCACGTCGCTTCACTAATGGAACGTTTACGTAACCAAGGTATGTTGTTGATTGCGTTTACGAATCAGCCTGGTATCTCAAAAGGACTCGCGCGTGAAGAGGAGTTCCGGACAGAATTACAGAACTTCGGCTTTGATGACATACTAATTTGTCCGCATGCAGCGGAAGATCACTGCACCTGTCGCAAACCATCACCAAATTTATTATGGCAAGCACAAGCAAAACACGATCTCCGACTCGAGCAATGTGTCGTCATTGGGGACCGCTGGAGTGATATGGTGGCAGCCGCTCGTGCTGGATGTATCAAAATCTTAGTCCGAACCGGTGCTGGAGAGAGCTCCATTCGTGATTACGCTGACCGGATGGATCAAGCAAACGTCGACTATATCGCCGACGACTTGGCAGAGGCAATCGCTTGGCTCGACACGCAAAACTGAATAATCGAAAAGGCGCGACTTCCGTAAACGGAAGTCGCGCCTTTTGTTATTTCTTGGAACGTTTCGATTGAGAAGCTGCGTAAACACTGACCGCTAACACAAATAAGATTGCAAACCATGTCCAAAATGACATGCTACCGTCTCCTTTTGATGATGCGAGGGTACTTAAACTGTCTTCTTGTTCTTACCAAAAAGTTCCTGCAATCATTTGTTAGCGATTTTTCGTAATAGATAGAGTGCATAGATGATCGATGGGATCGCCATCGCCATAAGAATGAGATGGACACTCCCAAATAAAAGATTCATTGCTAGACTAAAATCTGACACTTTTGTTTCCTCCTACAGCTCAATTCTTCTTCTAGTTACTCTTCTAGAATAATACATTGATTCGTGTTCAACGCCTTACAATTATGTAATAAATTTCAATTCACATTCTTTTTCCAATACTTCACGGTTACACTAAACGTATGAAAAAGAGAAAGTACTCATCGATGGTCTTCTCTTTTCCTTGAATAATTAGCTGATATTGTACACCTGTTTTTGATCAATCATCATTATGAATCAGCTAATCGTTATTTAAAGGGGTGAACGTAGTGCATATCATAACTACCCAATTAATCGAATTCATTCTCGAGAAGTATCAGTTAAATGATTACATTCTCTATGAGTCATCTTACGCTCGACACAAAATAAACGACCAAACCGTCTACTCTTTTGAAACGTTTTGGATTCCGCGAGGTGCATCTGTTATCGAGGAAGAGGATGGAACGATGCTTCCAGAAGGAACCGTGCAGATTACGATTGACCCTGTTACGAAACGAACGACGACGTTATCCTTTCACGGTCCGACCTCGATTCATTCCGTGCCTGACGATTTACGTGATTCAACCACTCGGATGGCATGGATCGAATCAGAGACCGATATGATCCATGGTACGCATTTCATGCTCGAAGAAGAAAATGACACTTTTTTCAGTTATGTGAGTTGTCACGAAGGGATTCGGCTGTCTCCCGGTTGTTTCATTCATCTGACATTAACGGAAAACGGTCAACTCGATGAGTTGTTCCTATACGGTCCTCACCCGAGTGATCATCATGTGAATCAGGAACCTTTCGCTTTAACGCTCGAGGACATCGACTCGCTAGCTAAACAACAAATAAAGTGGTTCTCCTATACAAAACCAGGACATCAATACGCGCATACTGTCGTCGAGACGTTCGTGACACAAGAAGGATCAATCCTTGTGCCTAGTAAACTAGATTTCACGTCATCACTCGATCGAAATGACATCTTAACGTGGGCAAATTCGTCAACTTCAATTCTCAAACGCCATCCTTTCCAATCAGCAGCAAGTGTGACAGCAGAGGATGTAATCATGCAGACCGAACATCCTGATTTTCATCCGATTTCGCAAGAGACGGTGAACGCCTGTCGAAACGCGATTCAAAAAATCGTCCAAAACGTCTACCCTAGTGAATCCGGACAATGGATGATTCGTCATATCTACCGGCAACATCCTTACCTTGCTGTCAAATTGTCACGCGCGCATCCGACGTCATATGTTGATCAGCAAAGACGCGTCACGATTCTCCTTGACGAAAAGACGCTTGACTGGATTAGCTTGACCGACGATCAGGAACTCCATACCGCGCTCGCATCCGTTACTCCACCGGAACTCGAAGATCATCAGCAAGACATCATCTTCAACGCATTACGTCCGTACCTTTTACTCACGCCGCGTTATGTGTTTGCCGCTTCAAAAGGTCAATACGTTCTCTGTGGTTTGCTTGACTCGAATCATGCTTACTTACCGGCAACGAACGAAGTCGTTTTAATGCGCGACTTATGAGTTAGTTCAGCCATTGATCTATCCGATTGCTTACGTCTTTCGGGAGATTAAGTCGTCTCAGTTGTTCGAGTCGTTCTCGGTCCACTTCCTGATCAGCAAGACAGTGCTCAATCATCACGACTTTTTGTTCTCGTCCTGGGATCAATTGATAGATGACATACCAATCGACGAGTGACATAAATGGAAGTCCGGTCTCATTAATAATCGTTTGTTCAGCAAACGGATAGATAAAGATCCCCTCGTCATGGCGAATCTGCAGACCGCTCATTAGATCGAGATCGATTCCTTCGATCATAAATTCTTGGAACACTTCCGTCGCGTAAAGTGACGTCTCGTCTTGTTCAACGACAGTTCCCATCTCAGATAACAATAGGACTGCCCGTTCGGCGTCCGCTAACGCGACGACGAGATCGATGTCGCGCGGAGTGACAGGCAGTCCATGATGGTGTAACAATAATGAACCACCGATGCCAAAGTGAATCCGTTCTTGCTGCAAACACGCGACGACTTTTTCTAAGACTTGCTCAATACTCATCGTCGGAACCCCGCTGCTCGAAACGGCCCTTCCATCGAAATCGTAAAGATGATCCGGGCAATTTCTTCCGGTGATGTCTCGTTTGGATGGCGCAACCAGGATTCGATGACACCGAGATGGGCGGCTGAGAGATAGGCAATGAGATAATTTTCTGGAACGAGCCGTTCTCCTTGTTCCGGTAGTCCCGAGAACAGAATCTGTTGCATGTAATCACGGACGCGATTCCGAAACATCCCGTCACTCGTCGGACTGAGTAGGATCCGCATCAGCGTCCGATTCTCATAGAGGAAGATCAAAAACGGGATGATGCGCCGGTATGGCGAGTCCTCCTTTTGGTTGATCAGGACAAAGGGAATCTCGCGTTCAAACGTCGCTTCAATCTTTTCAAAAATCTCATTCGTCATCCGCTCGAGTAGTTCGTATTTATCCGCGTAATGATGGTAGAACGTCCCGCGGTTGACTTCCGCCCGATCCGTCAACAACTTAATCGTCACAGCATCAAAACCAACTTCGTCGATCAGCTGAAGGAACGTCTCACGAATCCTCCGGTCGGTCCGAATGACGCGTAAATCCTGTTTTTTCATTGAAATCGCCTCTTTCTTCAACATTTTAGAAGGATGTGTCGCTTAAGCGACAGATGGACGTCAACTGGTCATTGCTCCCAGTTTATCTCCCTTTTATAATGAAATTAATCAACACGTTGTTCAATAATTATTTCATAAAAGGAGGGAGAATACGATGGATTTACAACTACACGGTGTATCAAAATCGTTTCATCAACAGGACGTCCTCCAACAGATTGATCTTTTGATTCCGTCCGGTGAGATTTGTGGCTTGCTCGGTCCGTCAGGTTCCGGTAAGACGACGTTGATTCGCTTGATGATCGGCGCGATTCAAGCAGATGCTGGAACGATTCAAATCGGTGACACTTCGATGCCGAACTTTAAGATGTTATCAGAGATCGGTTTCATGCCACAAAACGATGCTTTGTACGAGGATTTATCTGGTCTTGCGAACCTACAGTTTTTCGGTTCCTTATACAACATGTCTCGTCAGGACTTAGCAAAACGAATCGAAGAAGTGTTGACGCTCGTCGATTTGACGAATGATCAAAAAAAGCTCGTCCGTCATTATTCCGGTGGGATGAAGAAACGATTGTCCCTTGCCATCTCAATCCTACATCGTCCAAGCATTCTATTCCTGGATGAACCGACCGTCGGGATCGATCCCGTGTTACGCCGCCAGATTTGGAATCAATTCCAAGCGATTCGTACGCAAGGTACGACGATTGTCGTCTCGACCCACGTCATGGATGAAATCAATGAATGTGACCGGGCTGCATTGATCTATAACGGTCGGATTATCGCCTACGATCCGCTCGACCGTTTGCTCGCACAGACTGAAAACGGTCAGGTCGAGGAACTGTTCCTGCTCGCTGGAAAGGACGTGACGTGATGTGGCAACTCGCACGACGGGTCATCCGTCAAACGTTGAACGACAAACGAAGCGTCGGACTGATTTTGCTTGCTCCGTTATTAATCTTCACCTTGATCTATTTCCTACTTGGAAACGATGACTACACGCCTGCCGTTGCCATCAGTCAAGATGTACCGGCTCCCGTCTCACAATCGATCGAAAAACAGGATCTGTCGCTTAAAACGTATAACGGCAGTGATGCGGACGCCTATCTCAAGGACCATGAAACGGTCGACGTCGTCTTAGACATGAAAGACAATCAGCTAGCGTTGAACCTCCGCGAACCTTCGACGAAAAGTTCCAAAGCGTTACGCGAAATTCAAGCTGGACTGGCATCCCTGCAACCGACGATGCAACTCGAGACGAACTATCTGTACGGAGATGTCGATCAATCAACGTTTGATGCGCTCGGTTTCGTCTTTTTATCCTTATTCTCGTTCTTCTTCGTCTTCATCTTGTCAGCAATGGCACTCGTCAAGGAACGCAGTGGTGGAACACTCGAGCGCTTGATGATGACACCGATTCGCCAAACCGACGTCATCTTCGGCTATACGCTCGGTTATAGCGTTTTTGCTTCCATCCAAGCCATTCTTGTCGTCCTGTACGCGACGACCGTACTTGACTTACCGTCTGAAGGTTCGATCATCTGGGTCTTCCTGACGATGCTTGGACTTGCCGTTGTCGCGGTCTTGTTCGGGGCAACGATTTCGATATTTGCCCAATCTGAGCTACAGGTCGTCCAGTTGATTCCCTTTACGATCATTCCGCAGATCTTCTTCTCCGGTTTGATTCCGCTCGATCTGATCCCGTACGGACTTGGTAACATCGGATATTTCACTCCGATTTTCTACGGAGCGAGTGCGATCAAGGAGGTACTCGTCTACGGCAATGGGTGGTCGAGCATCTGGCCGTACTGGCTCGGATTATTTCTCTACGGAGCCGCCTTGTTCCTGTTGAACATGCTTGCCCTTAACAAGTATCGCGGACATCAAAAAAGACACGGCTGATTACACGAGCCGTGTCTGATTTTGCTTAAGCTGTTCGAGGAAAGCAGTCCGTCGAGAGGGATCGAGTGTCTGCTCTTCCACGTCGGCATAGCGAACGAGCTGATAGATCTCATGCGGGACTGTGACTTCTAAGCGTGTTAACCACTCCGTCAGCGTCTCATGTGTCCGTCGTTGCTGCGCTGAAGCAAGTGACCGATTGAACGCGCGCAACGCTTCACGAATTTCCGATTCAAGGAGTCTGTCTTCTAAGGAGAACTGGACTTCAGGCGTTAGCGAAAGCGATGCAGGAGATCGTTTTGTTGGATAACGAGATCGAAATGACCACTGCATGCGGTTGAACCGTTGTCGACGATAGAGATAGATGATCATCACTAGAGCGACCATCCAAGGAGCCACGCAAGTGATTTGATTGATTACATCCGTCCATGATCCCTTTCCCACTTCAACAACAGGTTTCTTATCCGGCTCTTTCCGATATCCTTTGTGCCCATTTTTTGAAGAGTCCAGTGCCTTTGTGATCAAATCTTTTTTCGCATAGATGACTTTTTTAGTCGGTAAGATCGTGCTCGGGACATGTACCCAGTTTCCCGTCGACTGATCGATCGGAGGATCGACTAATGCTTGATACGACAGTTTTACACCTACGACGCCTAAAAATAGTACTAGGCACGTCATGAAAGTCATTCCAATGATTCGACGTCTCATTTCATCCTGCACCTCCAAACCGACTTAAAATCCTTGACACAAGACCTTTTCCCATATGTTACCATGAAAGGAGGCGATTCAGATGAGTTACGAAAAAGTATTTCAAATGCCGATGCAGCAGCTGTATCAGGTATACCGCCAAAAAGTCGAACGTAAGCATCGGACACAAGAGGAGCTCGATGACGTGCTGTTCTGGTTGACCGGACACACGCCATCAACTCTTGAACAAGCCATACAAACCCAAACCGTCGCAACCTTTTTCGAGCACGCACCCGACCTGAACGAACGCCGCTTTCTTGTCACTGGCGTCATCTGCGGGATTCGTGTGGAACATCTAACGGATCCGTTAATTCGTAACATCCGGATTCTCGACAAACTTGTCGATGAGTTGGCGAAAGGAAAAGCATTAGCTAAAGTCTTACGATAAGGAGGAATGCTGATTTCTACGATACTCAGTACACTGGCCATCCTCATCATGGTTACCAGTGTGGCTTATTTCACCGTCTATCAAGTTAAACGAAATAAAGGAACCCATCGTTCCCCCGTCTATCGACTTGTCTTTAGTGGTCTGTTGGTCGGCTTGATGGTCAGTTATTTTTTGTTGACGTGAGTCGTGATTTTCAGTTTTTGATTTAAACAATAAAAACATTAATACAGTATTTGAAATAATGAAGGAGGTATATGCCTGAAACTTCGAAAATGGATCCTTCCACTTTTATTGCTCACCTGTCTCGTCTCACCGAATGCTGCGACGTCGTATGTGAAATGGACGATCGCTCCGGCTGGTCACTATCTCGAAAGGCTTCAAGCGGCTGACATTTCTTATAAATTTCGGCAACAGACGCTCTACATTCAAGAAAAGGATCTGCATCGCGTCACGACGTGCTGTACGTAATTCCTATACAAAATCCCCTCA
>NZ_DGYQ01000013.1:0-15176 GCF_002396765.1 Exiguobacterium sp. UBA5002 | reverse complement strand
TGAGGGGATTTTGTATAGGAAAAGATTTAGCGAATCGTTTTCAGCGCCGTTGCCCACGGGATGACTTGATCGAGCATCTGGTTTACCGATGTTTCTTGAACGGCTGCCGCTTTTAAGACCGATCCGTTCTCGAAATCCGTGAACAAGGATAACGCTGGATGCACCCGAACATCGGCAATCAATAACTCACCGAGGATGCCACGCAAGTGTTCTGCCGCCCGAGCTCCACCGACAGAACCGTAAGAGACGATCCCTGCTGCTTTATTGTTCCATTCGACCCGTAGATAATCGAGCGCGTTCTTGAGTGACGCTGCAATCGAGTGGTTGTATTCCTGGACGATGAAGACGAATCCGTCTTGCGCCGCGACATCCTTCAACCAATCAGCAGCACCTGATGCATCCGCGTCTTTTTCACCAAGCAGTGGTAATTTGTAGTCCGCGATATCAAGAATCGTATAGTTTGCGTCCCCTCGTTGATCGGCGAGTTGTTTGACCCAATTCCCGACCTGTGGGCTGAGACGTCCTTCCCGTGTTGATCCTAAGATGATCCCAATGTTTAATTTCTCCATCTTCATTTCCTCCTCTTGTTTAGATGCTGTCAGCTTACTTTTCTTTTAAAGATATTCTTTTTCGATGTTGCGTGTGCTCCGGACCGTATCGATCGGACGGACCATTTGTTCGATCTGTGCTCGTTGTGGCTCAAGGAATGGTGGTAATGACAATTTCTCTCCAACCGTTTCGTATGGCTCGTCACCCATGAAACCAGGACCATCCGTTGCCCACTCGAACAAGACACCGCGCGCGACGCGAGCATAGAGGGACTCGAAGAAGAACCGATCGACGTAGCCCGATGTGTTGAAGCGTAGCTGTTGCATCCGCTCGATCCATTCCTGTAAGGCAGCCGTATCTTCAACGCGGAAGGCGACATGGTGGACTGTTCCGAATCCTTGACGTCCACTCGGCAGGACAACATTATGCTCGACGATGACTTGGGCACCGTTACCACCCTCACCCATCTCAAACAAATGCAGTGAACCAGCTTGATCGACTTCGCGCATCAACATCGCTTGTTCGAGCACGGCTTTTAAGTTGTCGAATTCCGCGATCCGGATGTGAATTGGACCGAGTCCCGTGATCGCGAACTCGAGTGGCACCGGACCGTTTTGCCACGGTGTGCCGGACGCGACACCTTGATTGTGCTCGTCAGAAATCAACATGTATTGTTGCTCATCGAAATCGACGAACGAGAGCGTCTTCTTGCCGAATTGTTCTTTGATGCCGCGGTGCTTGACGTCATATTTGTCAAAGCGTTTGATCCAGTATTCGAGTGCCGCATCCGTTGGAACACGGAATGCCGTCTTGAAAATTTCATTCGTTCCGTGTGACCCTTTTTGAATACCTGGGAAATCAAAGAACGTCATATCCGTGCCGGCAGATCCTTTATCATCGGCGAAGAATAAGTGATACGTCTGAATGTCATCCTGATTGACGGTCTTTTTGACCAATCGCATCCCTAAGACATTGGTAAAGAAGTCATAGTTTTTCTCGGCACTGCTCGTAATCGCTGTAACGTGATGAATACCTTTTAGTTCATTCATGAATAATCGCTCCTCTAATCGTTATTATCTCGAATTCGAGATATCAGTTCAAAAAAATTTATTTACCTTTTGCTTGATAACCGATTGTTTTGGCTGTCTCGATAAAAGCTTCAAGATCAGACGGGTCTATCCCTTGAAATACTTGATTAATCGCTTGCTCGTGCTCCGGAAAAATCGTTTCCATCAGTTGTTGCCCTTCAGAGGTCAGTTCCGCAAATGTCACGCGCCGATCCTCTGGACATGCTTTCCGGAAGACATAATTCTTTTTTTCGAGCTTATCGATGACATAGGTGATGCTACTGCTCGTAATCAAGACTTTTTTCCCAATCAATTGAATCGGTTGCCTGCCCCTGTGAAACAGCAACTCAAGAACCGAAAAATCCGTCGGGTTCAGCCCCCACTGCGCAACGTCCTTCTTGATGACTTCATGTAACGCGTCGACTGCGCGCACCATGACCGTCAATGCTTTCAAGTTCGGGTTCGGTCGTGTCATTTCGTTCACCTCTTTTGTATCTTTAATTCATATATCTTTAATTCGAGATAAATATACCATCTCAATTTTTGTTCGTCAACTGTTTTGATTCACTTTTAATCACGGTGATGAACACAACGGATGTTCGAAGCGTTCATCATCATTTAAAACAAAGCACGTACCCTTCGCCTAATCGATAGTGATCGGTCTCAGATTGAATATACGCCGTATCGTCAGGTAATCCGATCGCATAATTCATTTGAGGCAGGTATTCCTGAAAACGAGCTGCTCGTTTTTCCTGATTCAAATGAGGACAGAGACAACCGCTCAGCCAGCCTTGCCCCGAATCCAGGCAATAAATAGCCCGTTCCGCCCCCACTCGTTCGGATCCCGTATGTCATCGCATAGATTGCTCTAGCGCTGACACCGACGTACCATGCTGTGATTTGGTATACGGTCAAAGTTCCCCCTTGCTCATCGAGCTTTTCACGTCCTCGATCTCCCCCGTCATTTGCTCGATGCTTAGACGGGTCTCCTCCGTCATATCGTATACCCCGTGAACGGAACCGGTGTCGACAATCGAATCCAAGTCGATGGTTTACCAAAGACAGATGCGTCATCGAGAAAACGTTCTAGTGTTGCAACGGACTTTGTTTGCAACTTGACCATGAAGTTATAGCTACCGGTCAGGCGGTGGCACTCGACGACTTCCGGATGTCCTTTACAAAATTCAATCAAGCCTGCGCAACGTGTCCCTTCGAACATGACGATCGCGAGTAACCCTTGCGCGAGTGCTTCTGGATTAATGACAGCGCGAAATCCTTCGATGATCCCTGCGTCCTCCATTTTTCGGACCCGTTCGATGACGGCTGGTGCCGATAACCCGATCTGTCGTCCGAGTTCCGACCATGGAATCCGGGCATCCTCTTGCAGAATCCGGACAATCTGTTGATCAATTTGATCCATTTTCCATCCTCCTTCTGATTCAAAACCACTTTCTTCAAATTAACATGGAATCAAAGGAAAATATAGCCTTTTACTTTGTTCTGCTGCTGTGTTCATTGAATAGTATTTCTTATACTACTAATAGGAGGTGATACGCATGGAACCAACCTGTGTCCGGTGCCAAGAAACGATTGAAACGACGGTCTATCAATGTTCACATGCTTGTACGTTTTGCGAACCATGTACAAAAACGCTCGATCATATTTGTCAAAACTGTGGGGAGCTGCTCGAACCCGCCACGCCAGTCACTACATAAAAAGACGGATGCCTCGGCACCCGTCTTTTGTCTATTTAGATCGTCTCTTGTGATTGCCGCTCGGCTAAGCACCCTTTTGCTTGTTCTTGATGCGGCTTGATCGCCGACTCCCCGAGTGCTTTCGCTAGACCTCGTGTTGGAAGATTGACATACATCGACTCATAATTGCTGACTTCGAACGTCTCATGAAAGATCCCGACCGCTTCTGTTGTCCGTGCCTTCTGATTGAATCGTTTCCACGCCGTCAAATGACGGGAACCATGGGCATATGCCATCAATTCTTCCGTCGAACGCCAATACTGAATCAACGTCACGGAACGCCAACCGACAAGTGACTCATGCGAAATCAGACCGACATCGTTTTCATAACACTCTTGTAGCATCGGTCCCATCGCTTGGACCGTCGGTAACCACTGCCGGACAGAACGTAGGCGATTGATCCGTAAACCGATGATGAACACGACGACGTCTTTGTTCGGAGTCGCAATGATCCGTTTCATGTCAATTTCCTCCTTCAAGGGTCTCAAGGGAAGCGTCGCACCAGTCGAGTAACGCCCATGTCTTCCGAATGCCATAATCAAGCGTCAATAACCAATAGACGGCATCATTCGAGTCCGGATAAGAACGAATCATCGCATCGATCGCTTGATACGTCTCATGCCGTTCTTCAAGCAATCGCGCGTGCTCCTGAATTTTCTGCAAGGTGACCTCTTTTGAAGCATGTCGAGCGAAGTATAGCTTCAACAATAGGTCATTCCGTTGCACCGGCAGCTCGACGGACGGTTCAGCGACCCATCGCGCAAGCTCCGCCTGCCCGTTTTCCGTCAGTGCGAATTGTTTCCGTTCCCCATCCGTGACCTCTTCAACGATCAACCCTTCCGCCCCTAACCGTTTCAGCGTTGGATAGACTTGTCCGAAACTGATTTTCCAAAAGTGGTTCAAGCTCGTATCGATCGTATGCTTCATCTCATAACCAGACGTACATCCACTTGCAAGAAGTCCGAGAATCGCATAACGGGTCATGTTTTCCTTAGGCATCGGTCCCTCCTATATCTAAAAGATACTATCTTTTAGATATAGTTCCCGTTCATTCAAATGCCAAACAAGAAATTCACTAAATGAAGCAGGAATTCTCGTTTTAAATCCGAATTCTTGTTCACATACTTAATTAAAAGGAGTTCTCACATGACATACGCTAAAGCTTCTATCTTCTTTAGTTTGCTCGGTCTGTTCATCGCCTATATGATTTTCCCACCGCTCAACTGGTCGTTCGGACCGAACTCGATGCTTACGATTCCGATCGGACTTGTCATTTATCTGTTCGGAATCGGTCTCGGGATCGTCGCCTTCAGACGACGGGAGCCCGGGATTCTTAAATATGTCAGTCTCGCCTGTGCCATTCCGCTCGGCGTGCTGCTACTACTCTTTCTCGGTTTCATCTTCAGCGGTCAAATTTAATCGTCTTTCTATAGATGTTCATGAGACGCTTTTTTGAGGGCATCGAATGTCAACCTGTGAATCGCTGGACTCGACATGGCATCTAACCATTCGTTCGCCGCTCGCCCAGTATATTTTTCAAGAACTAACGCCAATACAAGTCCATGTGTCGCGACAACCACTTGTTGATTCGGATGCATGTCATGGAGCTTTTCGATGGCTGCTACAGCACGATCAAGTGCCATGCGATTCGACTCTCCACCAACTTCAGAGTAATCGGCGTCTAAAAATGACTGTCTCAATACTTTCTCGAGTCTCTCAGTCGTTAATCGTTCATCGATTAGTTGAAAAAGTCGCTCTTGAAATGGAACCGTTATGACCTGCATGTTCCTCTGATTCGCAAATGGGCGAACGGAATCCATCGCCCGTTGCATCGGACTCGAATAAATGGCGTCAATCGGCAGCGCTTGAAAGAACGCTACGAGTTCTTGCGCTTGTTCCTGACCTGCATCTGTTAATCCCCGCCCTCGCGATCACTGCCTGTTTTGATCAATTCGCAATGGCGAACGAAATAGATCGTCCTCATCGCAACTGGACCCACGTTCCTTCAGAAATTACATCTACGTTCGAACCGATGACACGGATCGCTGTCGCGTCGTCGATCGCGTACGCTGGATTCGTCAGTCTCTTTGCCCACTCTTTTGCTGCTTGCATGTGATTATCTGGTAACTGCGGATGATCGAGGTGTGGGAAAATTGAAAAGTCAACGAGACCTAATGTTGCGTCCGATTGCTCCGGCGTCTTTTTCCATCCAACGAAATCTGTTCCGATTCGTGGCGTAAGCACCATGCTGCCGGCACTCATCCCGACATAAACACCGGTCAGTTGCGGTAATAGTCGATCGAAGCCCGATTCGACGAACCAGTGATGTAGAAAGAGTGGATCCCCACCATTGACGAGGATGACATCCGCTTGTTCGACCGCTGGTTGCCAAATTGCTGGATCAATTACCGAGACCGCTGATAATTCCAACAGACCGACTGACTTCCATCCTAAATCAACCATCGGTGCCTCATCTTTTCCTTGAATGAAGTTGACAGCGAGGTCCGTTCCTCTGCCTAACGCATAGGAAGCTGTCGTGATCGCGATGGCATGGCATTCCTCAATCGGTTTTCTGAGCATCTCGCGTAACGCTTTGTAAATCGATGGATTTTGTATCCCACCGGACGTTAATAAATAGTCCATCGTGACACCTCCTGTTCTTTGCTTCAGTTTACAATATTTGTTTCTTTCTGGTATCCTTACTTTTATTCCCACTAGAATAGGAGGAATCATATGTCTTTCGATTTAATGACGTTACCTGAAACGACGTTACACTATCGTCTGATTCTCGGAACTTCCGATCAACCGACGTTTATCTTTGAAAATGGATATGGATAAGATCTTTCAACCTGGCAACCAATCATGGATCAAGTTGAAGGACTTGGAACGATCTTGATGTATGACCGTACGAACATCGGTGGTAGTATGCAGCATGATTCCGAGACTAGTCGCCAGAGCGTGAATCGCCTTCGCCGTTTGATCCATACCTTATCTCTCAAACCACCCTTTATTCTTGTGGGTCATTCCTATGGCGGCACGTTAGTTCGACAATTTGCATCGCAATATCCAAGTGAAATAAAAGGTCTATTGCTCATCGATGCAACACCAGAGTCCTATATTCAACGCTTCTTACCAGTGATGCCAAACACGTTCCAATCCATATACAAAAAACAATTCACGCTCGAATGTACATACGAAGATTTTAAAGAGAGTATTGAAGCGACGAACGTTGATATCCTCTACCCATTTCCAGTCATTGTTCTGTCTGCTGGTAAAAAGGATCATTATTCGCGTGAGGCGCAACTATTGTGGCACGAATTGCAACGACAAACTGCTGCACAGTCGATTCAAGGATCATTCATCGAAGTTGTCAACAGCCGGCACTTCATTCAACAGGATGCCCCCCATATTGTTGTCGATGCGTTACATCGTTTGATTTCAGGTGATTCTTAAGCTCTTTTCAAAGGAACTATTTCCCATTTCCAAACGTATACTTAATATAAGCTTGATTCGACACACTGATTGGAGGCACATATGTATTCGATTCCTAGCTACTTCATACTCTACTTAAAAATCATGCTGACGGATAAGATTCCGGTCTTTTGGTCGTTGATCTTCCCATTGATTCTCGCGTTCGTCTTCGGGTCACGACTCGATTTCACAGAGAGTAGTTTCCTATCATTTCTTGCACTCTTTTGGGGCTATATCTTACTTTCGATTTATGTCAACGGCATTGGTCTCCAACTTGCCCGGATGCGGGAACATGGTTTGATGAAGACGTATATCATGATTTCCGGTAGTAAGATTGGTTGTATTCTCGCACTCGTTCTCGTTCAGCTCGTATTTGCAGCCGTTAGTTTAACGGTCTTTACGACGATTCTGATGCTTGTGTTCGGCTTCTTCTCACCTTTAACGTTGTTACTCGCTTATCTCGTCTTGTTGCTCAGCATCCCGCTTGCTTTTGCAAGCATCGCCTTGACGATGCTTCCGGCTAAGATTTCGAGTATGTCGACATTAATCAACATCGTCATGTATCCTCTGTTCTTGTTCGCGAATAGCCAACCGAATCGCTGGTACAGTTACTTGAATCCTTTTTATGTCATGAAAACACTTGGTCTCGCTGTCTCTGAGCACGTTACGGGAGCATCGTTCCTTATCTTGACCGTCGTACTCGTCGTTTATCTGTTACTTGGTCTATTCTCTGTCAAACGTTTTAATCTCATGTCATTACTGACCCGATAGGAGGATTCAGATGCACGTTCAACACGTACGCTTCAACTATCCGAAATCACCTGATCTGTTACACGATGTCTCCTTTTCGCTTGTTCCCGGGAAACTGAACGTCTTGATCGGGATGAACGGTGCCGGGAAAACGACACTGTTTGATTGCATGACCGGTGCCTTACCGATCACGTCCGGAGAACTGGACTTACCCGATATCTCGGACATCCTCTATTTGACGCAATTCATCTATTACTCGGATGAATTAAAGGGCAAGGATGTCGCCGTCTTCGTCGGTCGGCTCGCTCGTTTGAAAGCATATCGCAAGCAAGAGACGTATACGCGTCATCTGAAACAGCCACGAGAGCTCGATCTATTCGCTCATCTATGGGAGATGAAAATCGGTAAGATGTCCGCTGGTGAAAAGAAATGGTTGTTCGTCACCCTGTTGACGACAGTACCGCGTTCGCTCTACATTTTTGACGAGCCGACAAGTGGCGTTGATCCGGCAACACGACTTCATATCATGCGACGCTTCGAGCAGATGACAGCAAACGGTCAAACGTGCCTCTTCTCGACCCATCAATTACACGATCTATTGCATACCGATGCCCATGTCATCTTTCTCCATCAAGGTCGTATTTTGTACGAAGGCGACTTCAAGGATTGGTTGAACCGATTCGAGACGACCGATCCGGACGTCGCGTTCGTTCAGATGCTTGAACTGGCAGGATAACGTTAACCACCTCTCTTTTGGAGGTGGTTTTTTTGTAATATTTGAAATATAGGTTTTCGAAAAACATGTACAGGATATACACATTATAAGAAAGGAGGTCGTCCGATGAACTTCATTTCCGGTCAAGCTTTTATCACGATGATGGATTCACTTTTCAACGAAGAGGAATGGAATCGACACGTCTTATACGTCACTGCGAATTCAGCAGCTATCCACTTGCAAAAACGATCTACCACCATTCTCTCGCAGCCTATGGAATGTCAGATTTCGTTTCTCGTGCATTTACCAACGCTAGAAAAACGACTGATCGTCAAAACGAATCAACAGGAGACGCGTCAATTTTTCTTTGATTCAATGGCTTCCATCGATTGTATGTGCACTAGTTTAATGCCATGGACGAATCCAGGGCGATTTAATGAGGAGAAAAACGTTCATGTCCATCAACACTCTTGAACAACGCATGAATGCCGTCCTCGATTGTTTGGCGGCCGCAAAGGACTACCAACGCATCGCCGGACGGCATGATGTGTCGTATCAACAATTATATAACTGGGTCCGGCGCTATGAGAGCGGCGGTATTCCTGCCCTGACGGATCGCCGTGGTCGGAAGTTACGAAGCGAACGACTTACTTCGACTCAGCATACGCCTTGAACCGATCAAGGATCGCCTGCCAACCCGCTTGTTGCATCTCAGGCGGGTTAATCGTTTCGGCATCAAACGATTCGACGACTTCGGTCTGTTCCCCGTTTCGAGTGAAGTCGATCGTCACCTGACGACCATCCTCGAGGACATACGCAATGCGTTCATAAGGAGCGATTGCTTCATATGTACCCGTGAAATCAAATCCCATGCTACCGTCTTTTGCTTCCATTCGATTCGTGAATTGACCACCGACCGTCAAATCATTCGTTGACGCCGTCGTATGCCAATCGTCAGACGCTGCGTTCCAGCGTTTGATGTCTTCCGGTGCGTTCCAGATCTCCCACACGGTCTCGACCGGACGGTCAATCACGGCTTGAATCGTCAGTTTCGTCATCATTCTTCCTCCTTACTAATTGAAGTTCCCTCCCTATTTCGAGGACGATTAAATGAATTCCTTGTTATTTTCGATTAATTCAGGTGTTAATTTGAACGCTTTGTTTTCCATACCATGAACATTAGAATCGCCGGAACGAGACAGATGATTGCATCGGTAACGGTCGGCAGTCGCAACGCCGAACTGGTTATAACCCAATTCCTTCCACTGTTTAAATCGTCAACATACAGGCGGTCAACGCTGCAAGCCGCCATCGTCTCGGTATACGGATCCAGTAAGCGAGGAGTCGCTCCGATAACTTCATCTTCCTTCCACCTTTCGGACCGCTCTCAGGAAGCTTTGTTCCGTCTTATAGGAGGTGTCGCGCCACATGAAACGTTTCGTATGCTGGAACGTATTTTTTTCAAACTGATTTCCAGAACTCGTCTTGAAGTAATGGGCGACACTTAACGAACCATCGAATGTGTTCCCGATGATCGTGTTGTCATGGACATCATGCTGGACGAGCAATTGACCACCCTCGAGCCCTTTCGTATCATTCCCGATAAGCTGATTTTGCTCGATCCGGACACGTTTTGTACCGCCTCGCTTCGTGTCATACCCACCGATCGCAATTCCGGTGTAGACATTTTGCCGTACATCATTCTGGCGGACGATGACATCTTCTGCGTATCGTCCGGCATGTTCACTCGTCACTTCAATCCCGATATCACTCGCTTCGACAAGATTTTTCTCAATCGTCAAATTCTTCCCACCATCGACATAAATACCGGCTGCGCTGTATTCCTTCCCGTAAGCAGGATTGCCGTAGCTCGACGTCCGGTAGACACGATTTCCCGACACGACGCCCTCACGGACGTAGTCGTCTTTTTTCGACTGAGCAATCCCTTCGTGTCCGATCAAATCAATCCCGATGTTGTCGTTATCCCGTAAGACGTTCTTCGTCACTCGGAAATCCTTGACGTTTCCGTTTAAGACGAGGGCTTCGCTGAAACCGAGACGATTTTGCTCGACTCGGTTACCGGTGATCGTCAGGTGACGAATCGCTCCCGTTCCGTAGACGGCGATCCCATGTGCATTTCCATCTTTCGCGAGCGTCTTGATGTCGCGAACCGTATTGTTCTTCAAGGTGATGTGTGACCCTGATCCCGTGACCAAAACGCCAATCGGTGTTGCGTCCGTTCGTTTCGACTGAACGGCTTCGATCGTCAGTCCTTGAATAGTCACGTATGTCCGATTTTTGATTTGAATGATTGGTAAGGTTGCATCTCGATCTTTGATGTTTTTCCCACTTAAGACGACCCGTTCTTGTTTATAATTCCGAAAGACGATTGGATGTTGTTTCGTTCCACTTTGTCTAACGTTCAACTTCTCGTGATACGTTCCTTTTCGCAAGTAGATCGTCGTACCCGCAGTCGCTTTTAGTGTAGCTTGCCGGATTGTTTTAAACGGATGCTTCAACGTGCCGGTATTTTTATCACTGCCGTTCGGTGCGACGTATAACGATTTTGCCGTCGATTCGGCCTCTTCCCCCGTCGAGGTACAACCGACGAGCAGGACGGTTGCTAATAACCATTTGCCTTTCATGATTTCCTCCTTTATTTAGCAAGAACATTGTTGGTATAATCTAGGTATCATTTCTAATTTTTTGAATATTTTATTTTTTCTCGATTCACTATAACTATGGAAAAGAGGAACACGTCATGAAATACGCGCTCTTATTCACCCTTCCCTTCTTGCTTGCTGGTTGCACAACGGAAGCAACCGTCCTTCCTAAAGAGACCGTCAAGATCAAGAAGTCTTCCTTTTCGATCACACCTTCTACCACGAAGGACGAGTCGCAGCAACAGCGGACATTTTTCTTAACTGGTGCACTCGATCGCCCGCTCCAGCTCAAAGCGGTCCAATTTGACGATACAGAACCACCAAAGGTGCTGATCGACAAATCGATTCCTGCCGGTACATATGATCGCACACCGTTCCAATTGACGTATGATTTGAACCTGCTCAACGATTCGCATGCCTTCACCTATTCGCTTGATGCGAAGAATGGTATTCCTGAGACGAAAACGGTCTATACCTTACCTCAAAATGTCCAGACTGACAGCGGTCAATTCAATGATCAGAAACAGACGAATGCTTCGTTCTACCCCTTACTCCTCAAACGCTATACGACAGGAGAATCGATCATCGGCCGCTCGATTGACACGTTATCCTCTCCTCACCTAAAGGTCAGAAAACAAGAAGGCGCAATTTTGATCTATTTGATGAAATCACGATAAGGAGAACGGCGGACCGAGAAAAAGTCCGCCGTTTTTTTAGTCCGCTATGACATGCGACATGTCAGCTTCTAATCGAATCACGGCTTCCCCATCCCTGTATTCGACGATCGTCAAACTCGTTCCATGAATGAACGGCGGATCCCATAATGTCGCGAACGGCTTACGTTGAAGATATGTCAGCAAGATGTTAAGGAAGATGCCGTGGGTGACGATTAAGATGTTTTCGTCTTCTTCATGGTCTGCCAGTCGTTCCAAAAACGATAGGATGCGCTCGCGGACCGCGTCAAAGGATTCTCCACTCTCCGGTATGTAGGTATGCGGCGTTTGCCAAAATGCAGCATGAGCAAGCGGATGCGCGACTTCAATTTCCGCCGCCGTCCGTCCTTCCCAGGTTCCCATGTGCATTTCACGTAATCGATCGTCGATGGTGACCGGAATCGCTGGATCAAGATCCATCATTCGAACTGTTTCTCGGACGCGACCAATCGGACTGATATAGAGATGATCCAGATGAATTTCACGTAAGCGGTGACCAAGGTCCCGCGCAGTTTGCCTGCCCTTTGCTGTCAGAGGAGAGTCTTCCCAGCCTTGCATTCGTTTTTCTAAGTTCCATTCCGTCTCGCCATGACGCGTAATGTAAAGTGTTGGCATCTGTTCCATCCTTTCGATTTCTAGTTTCTTTCAAAAGTGTATCAAACTCTGGCTGCTTTTTCCTGCAACTAGAGAAAACGAATCCAGAAGAGAAATTCACCAATCCGTTCGGTATGATGAAGATGGACCTAAAGGAGGAATTCGATGAATCGCCAAGAGATGATTGACCTTGCCAAACAAATCCGCTCAGATGAGGAACGTCCTCAAGTCACACCTCCTCCCGAGCAGGCACGCCAGTTCAACGCGATGTACATCGCTCGTGCGGAAGACGCGTATCATCACCTCGCTTCGCCACTCTATGCGGCTCAACTCGATGCGTTACCACAAACGCTCGTCCTGACGGCGGAGCTCGACTCGCTGGCGCAGGAAGCGCGGCAGTATGCGAATCGTCTTCAGGAGACAGGTGTCGCTGTTGAACACCAGGAATTTGCCGGACAACCCCATGCCTTTACGCATCACGGTGACGCAAACGTAGCGCTTCAGGCTTGGCAACGGATTGCTGATTTTCTTAGACATGTCTATCAGTCCGCTAAACGTTCATAACGTTGCATCACAAATTCATGAAAAGCAACAGTCCCTCACTCCGTCGAGTAAGGGACTGTTCGTATTATCGTCATTCTTTTTTGTCGTCTTCTTTCCACCACAGCGCATCTTCTGGATTTTTTGCGACTTCATGTACTTCCTGTTCCGAAGCAACCGTCGGATGTGATCCTTTGAGCTCCTTACCTGCTGTGTTCTCAAAGAAAAAGAAGAAAGTGATGAAGCCAATGACGCTGACGGCTGTCAGGTAATAGGCTGGAGCGAGTGGATCTTCTGTCGTGTGCACAAGCCAGGTCGATACGAGTGGGGTCGTCCCACCAAAGATCGACACTGCGATATTAAAGGTAACGGAAAGCGTCCGGTACCGCACATCTGAATAAAAAATACTTGGCAACAGACTTGGCATTGTTCCCTCGAAAATTGACAAAAAGAAACCAATAATGAAGATCCCGATGCCGACGAATAACAACCAGTCTTGCCCGATCAGGAAGAATGAGAGGATCGATGTTAAGGCTAACCCCGTCAATCCAAGCAGTACCAATCGTCGATTGCCGCGTCGATCGCTCAAGCGACCAAACGAGAAAGCGAGCGGAATCATAATAATCATGACACCTGTGATTAACATCGTACTCGTTGCACTCGGTAGACCGATGATTTCATCCAGATAAGACGGCATATAGGATAACAACATATAGTTCGTGATGTTATAGAAAGCAACGGCGATGAAGCAGACGATGATGTCTTTCCGGTGTTCTTGGATGATCGTCCGAAACGTCGCTTGTTCCTGTTCACTCTCATCGATCTCATTCTCGAAAATCGGAGACTCATCCAAGTGTCGCCGAAGATAAAGACCAAATAATCCGAGTGGTGCACCTAAGATGAAGGGAATACGCCATCCCCAAGATGACATTTGATCGTCTGATAGAGAGACGAACAGGATCGTCGCTAACACGGAAGCAAGAATATACCCAGCTAATGTTCCAATTTCAAGACCACTACCGTACGCGCTCCGGTGTTTATCAGGTGAAGACTCGGCAATATAGACCATCGCACCAGCATATTCACCACCAGTCGAAAAGCCTTGCAAGATCCTTGCCAACAGTAAAAGAATCGGTGCCCAGACACCGATTTGATCGTAGGTCGGTAGCAGACCAATTAACAAAGTCGAAAATGCCATCATGACGATTGTCGTCGTCAAGACGACTTTTCGTCCTAGACGGTCGCCCATTCGTCCAAAGATCAATCCGCCGAGTGGTCGCATCAAAAAGGCGATCGCAAACGTCGCAAACGTAAAGACCAGCTTCAGTTCATCATTTTCTACACCACTAAAGAAATTTTGACTGATAATGACGGCGAGGTAGGAGTACAACCCAAAATCAAACCACTCCATCGCATTGCCGATTCCGGTCGCATAGACACTCTTTTTCGTTTGCGCCGGATCAACGACATTGACATGTTCCCTTCTGAATCGTATGAAGTTCTCACTTCCTTTTCAATGAATGCGTTACGATTAACAACTCACCTCACCTGTACGACCATCGATCGCTTTCATTATTTTCAACATATGATTGCATGAATAAGATTCCCGCTATGCATGACCGATAAACGCTTCTTGACCTCAACTATATACAATTTCTCGTAGGGTTACGGAAAATAAAAAAAGACCCACCGAGGCGAATCTAAAAGTCATCGGATAGTTCCGAAATCGGACTGTCAGGAGATGCCGTTATGAGCCGAAGCAGGACTTGTTCCGGTCGATCACTGATGAGCCAGATGACGGAGGTCCCGTTTTGATAGGCAAGATTAAGCTGTTTCCCTTGCTTTTGAATATGTACTTTCAACCCGTTGATAGTGCGCGTTCGTTCTCCGAATCGAGCTGGAATACGCTCACTTTTCAGTCGTGTCTCGATCATCGTGTAATGACGATTCGTGACAATTTTCGTCGTCATTTTTTTCTTGTTTCCTTCCCACGCTAGACTCCCTTCGATCGACTCGCCTTTCGTGGATTGATCCCGAATGAGATCCATCGAACTGCTTAACATCCAGTTCGACTTCTTTTCATAAATCATTAGCGAATCATATCGTCCATCGATGACGCTTGCTAGCAGTAAATTATAGTCATCGAATCGCGCGTCCACTCGGAAATCGTCTTGCTTTAACGTATAGGTGGACTTGTCACTCAAGTCATATTTAAACTGATGCTCGGCCGTCTCTACAGCAGTCGGATAGGAGCCACTGTCGAACAAACTCGTACCATCAACGTGAATCTTTTCCTTCACCTCGTTCTTTTCCGGTGCGCATCCGCTGATACAGAGGAGTCTGATATGCTCCCCAAAAAG
>NZ_DGYQ01000030.1:0-26264 GCF_002396765.1 Exiguobacterium sp. UBA5002 | reverse complement strand
ATTGTCTCGCGTCAAGTTGCCCTTCGGGCAACGCTTTGGATGAGCCATTTTCTTAAATTTACGGCCATGAGGATGAAGCCGAGCTCACGCTTCACCTTCGCTTTTCCTCTCACAGAAAAGCGAGTGAAACTCAAATTAGCCTTCAGATATCCAAAAACTGGTTCCATGTCTATCTTCCGTTTCGCATAGAGGGATCCTGTTTTTTGATCTGAAAGCCATTTTTTCATCTGTTCTTTTTGTTCTTCCCATGAAGTGTTTATGTGTACCTGTCGGTGACGACCCTCTTTGGCCTTGGTACAACGGGAGCGAAACGGGCAGCCATCACACCCTTCGCTTTCATACACCTTGAAATCACGCGTGAATCCGTACCGATCTGTTCTCTTGGACATGTAACGGAATGTTACGTCCTGTCCATTAGGACACACAAAACGATCCGACCTTTCATCATAAGACCAGTTTACTGTGTTAAATGGATCATTGCGCCATTTTCGAGACTTTTCTTTTTCGAACATCGTATAAGGGATGAGTGGAATGCGCCCTCGGCGCATCAGAATATCCTGATAATTCTCCTGACTCCCATAGCCGGCATCCGCAACGATATGCGGTGGTAGTGGTAAATATGAGCTGATCTCATCTAAAAAGGGGAGTAACGTCCGGGCATCCGTCGGATTCGGATAAATATCATAAGCGAGTGTGTACTGTCCTTCGGTCGCGATTTGAACGTTATAGCTTGGCTTGAGTTGTCCATTTTGCATATGATCTTCCTTCATTCGCATGAACGTCGCGTCTGTGTCTGTTTTCGAATAGCTGTTCCGTCCAGCGAGCGTCCTCTTTTGGAGGGCGTATCTCTGTTTCCGCTCGATGAAATCTGTAATCTCCTTTCGAAGGAGACGTGGTTCCTTCCGTTCAGAACGTAGACGTTTTCTTTCTTGAGTATCCGAACTCGCCTCGATTTTTTGGTTGATGGAAGCGATATGTGCGTCTAAAGCTTCACCCATGTGTTCGAGTTCTGAGAGAGTGAGCTCGTCCGGGCTTTCTCGTTCAATTTCCGGTAGGATGTCTTGTTCGACGAGGTTGTCATAGATACGATTCGATTTGTCCACGAGAGACGAACTATGACGTTCGATCGATTTCCGCCAAACAAAGGTGTATCGGTTCGCATTCGCCTCTAGCTTTGTACCATCGATAAAGATGGCTTCTTCATTGATTTCTCCCATCTCGACAAGATGGCAACGGAAGGTAACGAAGGCTTGCTTCAAGATTGGAGTGACTGCGGGATGCACTCGAAAACGGTTGATGGTACGATAGCTCGGCGCATTCCCTTGCGCTAGCCACATCATCCGCAGACTATCGGATAGTAATCCTTCAATCTTCCGACCGGAGAAGACCGACTGTGTGTAGGCACATAAAATGATTTTCATCATCATCCGCGGATGATAAGCAGGGCATCCCGTCGTCCGCATGAAAGGATCGAAAACATCATCCGGAATGGATTCGACGAGATGATGGACAGCGAACGCGATATCATTTTCTTGAAGACGAACTTCTAAATCTAAGGGCAGAACCAGCTGGTTCATGTTATAATCTTTAAACATAAGGGCACCTCCGATGGTTATAGTTTAGTCACTTTAACTTTATCAGAGGTTGTCCTTATTTGTTTATTCAGAATCGGTTTTTCGTCATAGAACAAGGCCCTCGAAACGACTACACGTTTCGAGGGCCTTTCGTTTGTGAAACTGAGTTATGTCCCAGCCTCGTTTTACATATTTTATTCGTCCGTTGCTAATTTTTCTGCGAGGACCTCGTTGAGCTTTTTGTTGAACATCGGAGCAAAACTTTCCGCATACGTATTCGTCATATGGCTGTTATCGCGATAGATGACGACATTGCCGATAACGGGACGGTACTCGCCTTTGACGTGGAAGTAACGCGTCAAATCCAGCTTATGGAGCGACTGGTTCGTTTTTTCGAATTGTTTCCAATACGCCTCATCCGTTTGATTCGGTTGTGCGTTCATCTGTTTCGTCGTGTCAGCGATGCTTGTCGTCTCCAGTGCCTCGAGTACGTTAAAATCGTATCGTGGATTGTCCCGGAGTGCTAGACCTTCGATTCCATACTCGTCCTTGACGAACTGCATCTGGTCGACCATTTGTTGATGGATGCTGTCTTTTGAAGCATCTGCTGTTACGTGTGAGATGATCAAATCAACATCGGCATCTTTCAAGTAGTTCAAGACATTCTGATTCCAGATCCCTTTTAGGGAGTCCGGTTCATATCCGGTTGAAAAACGTGTTCCTGACCGCGTCAGGTTGAGTAAACGGATGTCCGTCCCTTTGATTGCTTCATGTAAGGCACCGAACCATTGCTCTGAGTGCGAGCTACCGACGAGTGCGATCGTTGCTTTATACTCCTTCGTCTTCCCGTATTCGCCGACCTTCGCTTCCGTCTTTTGTAGCCCTTGGTTGCTACCATCCGTATGGACGAGGGGTAAGTCATTGAAGACGTTCGCATATGACGGGAATGGGTCTTGCTTCGGTACAGACAGTGCCTGTTCAATCGCTAAGGCACCCGGATATTTATCCTTACTAACGGCTTGTTTCAGCTCTTGCTCTTCCATATAAGCGAATCCGAGTAATGATCCGAGTAACAAAACGTTGACCGTCAACAGCGCACCTAATTTCTTGAACGCTGTCCGATTGACGGTTGAAGTCCGGATCGGTTTTTCAATCCATTCCGTCATCAGATACGATAAGCCGATCGACGAGACAATAATCAATGTGCCGACGAGCAGGCCAGGTGTTTGTTGGACGTTGTAGCGATAGAACTCAAGCAGTACCCAGTGCCAGAGATAAATCCCGAAGGCAATCCCCCCAAGTTTGACCATTGGTTTAGATCCGAGGAATCGTTTTAATCCGAACCGTGTCTCTTGCGTCCCTGATAACACTGATAACACGATCATCAAGGCGCATGTCATCGGCCAGAGTGCGATATAACCAGGGAACATTTGCGAGACATTAAACAGGACGCCGGTCGTCAGCAAACCGATCAGACCAATCCAGCCAATGATCGTTGCCACCCCTTTCGGAATAAGGATCGCCGATAAGTTCACGCATAACAAACTGCCTAAGGAGAATTCCCAGACCCGTGTCGGCGTAATGAAATACGCCCATGGCTGATTGACTTCAGTCAGGTAGATCGAGTACGCGAGTGACGTGACGAACAAGAATCCAAGCAGACCATTGAGGACGGCTTTAATTGACCGAATCTGATATTTGTTCATCATCCATAAGATGAACGAAAACAAGACGAACCAAATCATATAAAACTGCCACTGGATCGATAGTGCCCAAAAATGTTCGACGGGTGACTTCATTTGCGTCGCGTCCAAGTAATCAGTACTTGAGACGGCGAGTTGCCAGTTTTGATAAAAGAACATCGAGGCGATGACTTCACGAATCGTTTTACCGAGAATCGATGCTGGTAATAAAAACGTACTTAATACCAAGACGACACCTAAGATGAATAAAACCGATGGCAACAGTCGTTTCAGCAACTTTGTCACATACGGAAGGAACTTGAACTCTCCTGTCCGGTTGATCGTCGAGATGATTGATGTCGTGATTAAAAAACCCGAGATGACGAAGAAGACATCGACACCACCTGAGACACGATTGAACCAAATGTGATACATTGCGACGAGTAAGGCAGCTACCGTGCGTAGCCCTTCGATTTCTGGACGAAACCGGCTTTCAATATCAATCCGTTTCTGACCAGATACTTTCCATTCTTGCATGCTTCTATGTCCCTCCATCTACTTCTACACCTACGAAACCTGATGATTGCAGCGCATTTCTTGTACAGTTCGGTATGTACTCACCATTTCGAGAAAACGTTTCCATTCACTATGATAGAACATATTTCAAAAAATACAATGCCAATGAACTATATTGCCGTAAGAAACTTGGAAAATATGTAAAGAAATGCATCGGGTGCAAATTACATTAGAAATCGATGCAAGTAGTCGTCAAAAATCCGTCGCATGACTTTCGGTGTGTTCTCGATATAGATCCGCATCTGTTCGACGTTTGCTTCGACAGCACCCTCGTTCTTCTCTTCTGTCGGAAAATCGGAGATGCCTTTGATGATGATACATTCGACAGCATTTTTCTGACAGATGTACGCGACAGCCCCCGCCTCCGTATCGGCAATCGTCAGACCGTTATCTCGCAGTTCGATATAGTCTCGCCACATGACGACAGCGCGATCAGCCGTTCCGATCGTTCCGAGATGAAAGTCGTTGCCATATTTTGAGACGTCGAGATTGACGATGAATGACGGTTTAATGAGTGGTTCAATCTCTTTGACCGTACAATCATATTGAACGGCACGATCTGGAACGATGATGTCAAGTACGTCGTACCTCGGGTCAATCCCGGCACACGTTCCGGCAACGATGACCTTCGTCAATGAGAAACGGAGGATCATATATTGATTCGCTCCGATGCCATTTACTTTTCGAACGCCTGTGCTGTAAAACAAGAGCGTTTCCCCTTTCATCTCGCGCGTAAAGTATTCACCATACGGATAGAAGATTCTTTCTTCAGGCGAGACATGAAAATATGCAATCGTCGCGTCGAACTCCCATGTGGTGGCGATGCTGATTCCAATCATCCTTCCTTACTCCTTTCGAGCATCCGCTAAAGACCGCTTTTTTTTCATCTAATCGAATTGATGATGTGTACGATAAGTTATATTCCTTGTGTTTAAAAGAAAATTCGCCCAAATTAGTACCTAGTACTAAAACCAAGTATAACATCTTTTTACAGGGAGGAACCATTTATGACTGCACATCATGCTCGAGTAACAGCAATCGGCTCTTACGTTCCAAATCAAATCATGACGAACCATGATTTAGAGAAACTAGTAGAAACAAATGATGAATGGATAGTGCAACGAACAGGCATCAAAGAACGAAGAATCGCGGGTCAGACTGAATCGACAAGTGATCTTGCCTATCAAGCAGCCATGAATTTAAAACAGCGTTACAATACAGAATTTCAAGATGTTGATATGATCATCATCTGTACGATGACACCCGATTTTAAGACACCAAGTACTGCATCATTGGTACAAGCAAAACTCGGTATCAATCATGCGGGTGTAATTGATTTGAACGCCGCATGTGCAGGATTTACATACGGATTACACCTGGCGAACGGGTTAATTTCATCTGGTCTTCATAAAAAAATTCTCGTCATCGGAGCAGAAACACTCTCTAACATCACTGACTATGCCGATCGAAACACATGCATTTTATTTGGAGATGGTAGTGGAGCGGTTCTTGTGGAACGCGATGAAGTCCAGTCTGACTTTATTTCATTCTACTTGAACTCGGAAGGGGAAAAAGGAGCCAGTCTCTATTGCTCGAACTTGTCAAATCACTTGTTCGAAGATCCTATCATTCCCACTAATAAACTCATCCAAAATGGACGCGAAGTTTACAAGTAGGCGGTCAGCACGGTTCCTCGTGGAATGAAACAAGTAGTGGATCAGGCATCGATGACTTTGGATCAAATCGATTGGTTCATTCCGCACAGTGCAAACCTACGCATGATTCAATCGATTTGCGAAAAAAGTAATGTTCCTTTTGATAAAGCGCTTTACAGTCTCATCCATTTCGGAAATACCTCCGCTGCATCCATTCCCTTATCTTTAGATATAGGTGTTACCGAAGGGAAAATCAAAACGGGTGACTTGCTTCTATTATATGGATTTGGTGGCGGTTTGACACAAGCTGGATTACTAATGAAATGGAGTCTGTGATTCATATAAGGAGGAAGTACAGATGCATCGTACTTCCTCCTTGTTTTTAATTCTGATGACGGACAAGCGTGGTAATATCCAGCCATTCATATGCTTCATCTTTAACCGTGACATTCCCAAAACGACTCTGGCGATGATCTATGTATTTACCTCCGAGTCGTTTGTAAAATGCTCGTCCCGACTCGTTCTTTTTCATTACCCAAACCAGCATCGAGAAGACATCTGCTTTCAGGAAATGAGCAGCGATAGTCGCCATCAATTTTTTGCCGATCCCTAAGCCGTGCGCTTCAGGTATTATATAGAGGGCAGATAACTCTCCTATCCGTACTCCATCATCAGCATGAATCTGAGCTGCTGCGAATCCCACTGTGATTCCCTGTTCGTTCAATACCACATATAGGAACGTATCTTGTGAGGAATCGTTCAAAAACTGTGTCCATTTTTGTTCAGCTCGTTGAACCGAGAGTTGTGTCAAATATACATCAGGTACTAAACCGGCGTATGTCGTCCTCCACGTATCAACGTAAATTTTTGCTATTACCTTCATGTCTTTGGACGTGGCTAAACGTATATTCAAGAATTTCATCCCCCTAGCATCGGTAGCTCATAGTACTACCATTATTTTCTCATTCACCTATCTTAGTCCCAAACCCGCACACGCTCAATGTCTGCTGTTCTCAAATAATCGAGTAGCTGTCCTGTATGCACTGCTTCATGATAAGCAATTCGTAACAGCATATCACCAAGCGAACGGACATAACCTGATTCGGAACGATCAATCTGGACCGTCGCTAAATCTGATTCCGGTAGTCGCCCGACATATGTCATGAATTCCTCCCGATAGACCTCCGCAAAGTCTAGCTCCTCTTGCACTGATACGAAGTCACGCCCTTCAAACGGAGACTCATACGACGATAGACTGCCTCCATTTTGTAAGGCTAAGTAATAATAATACTCGCTATCTAACACATGACGAATCATTTCCAAACACGTCATGGCGTTCTCATCCGGTTTCCAGTTCAGCTTATCTTCAGGAATCGAGCACCAGACTTTGATGCTTCTTCTTCTCACTTCATTTAAATTCCATACCATCCAATCTTTTGCGTTCATGATGTATCCTTCCTTTCGATGACGAATAAGTGTTCTCCTATCTCTATTTTGACAAAGCGATTTGAAAGTCCTTTTAAAAATAAAAACAGGAAGCCTCCGCAGATGTTTCCTGTTGTCGTCAATCGCTCACTTATTTTCTTCCTCAGACAATGCATCAATCTCTTTTTGTCTTAAAATTTCCGCAATCTGATGGTGGTCATTATCAAGTGCCGCATCACGCGCTGTCCGCCCGTCTTCATTTCGATGCAATGGATCGGCTCCATAAGAGAGAAGTAAACGGACAATCCGTTCATAGCCGTAAGCACTCGCTAATGCGAGGACTGCCGTATCTCCATCCGCGACGTTTTCCGCCTCGATGTCGGCTCCCGCCTTTAGAAGCACTTTGACCGCTTTCGGATGATTATTTCCGACTGCGAGATACAGCGGCGTGAATCCATCTAATCCGACAGCATCGACTTCTGCTCCTGCTTCCAGTAACAGCTGGACTTTTTTCGATTTACCTTCTTGCGCCGCATAATGGAGCGGTGTCACACCTTCCCCGTCATCGGTCCGTTGATGTAACAACTCGACATTCTGCGCTAGTTTCCGTAAGACTTTTTTATTGCCGGATCGCCCCGCTACTAAGTGAAGCGCTGAGAAGCCGTACTCATTTAAATCATGATGGGCACCCCGTTTGATCAATAGCAATGCAATGTCCGTCTTTTGATCATACAGCGCGATATGCAGCGGTGACATCCCGTCCTGATTCGGAAGGTTAACATCCGCCCCGTGATCGAGCAACAATTCGACGATCCGTAGGTACCCTTCCTGAATCGCCCAATGAAGCGCCGCAAATCCTTCTTCATCCAGTTCGTTCAGATCGTCACCACGTTCTATGCAGCGCATTACTTGTTTTCGTTTGCCCAAAAAAGCAGCATCTTGGATGAATCGTTTCGTCATGTCCGTTCGCCCCTCACCTGTTCCATTGTCCTCCTCATTTTACAACAAGAACCTGTTATAATGCGCGAAAACCATCCTACTTGAGGATGGTTTCGACGATTATTCAGCAGGGTTAGACTCATCGCTTATCAGTCGTTCGACCAAAAACACGAATATAATAGCTGATAGGATTCCAACTACGCCTGGTAAGACCGAAACGATGGAGTCATTGAAAAAGGATGTTGGAATGAGAAATTTGAGGATCCACCTCACACTATTGAGAAATGCAAGGGATATTAATAAAATTAAGAAGACCGTCGATTTCTCGACACCTGCAAAAAATGGACGTCCTGCGCTATTCGCTTTCTTTATACCTAGCCAAGATAACATTTTCATCTTCTCCGTTCTGAAAAAATCAAAATCGTTTGGCTATTCAAAACAAGATCTGATTACTATTCTGTGACTTTATTGCCAAGTCGATAAGTTTAAATCAAACAAAATTGCTACCGCTTGCTGGTGCTCATTTAAAAATAAGAATTGATAATTACGTGTATCCAAAAATAATGATTTCGTTTTACTTGATATTGGTACATTTAAATATAACTTTTGATGGATATGCATCACCTGATTCGAATCTAATTGAAAGTTAATCTTTACGACTTCAGGAGATTTTTTCAAAACAAACTTACTCAGTACATCTTGATTCATATTCGCAGCAAAACTAAAAGTTGGTTGGTTTTTTGTGTGTTTGAATATCTTAAATAAATGTTTGGATAACTTCATTTTCATTTTCAAATCAACACTATTACTGTCTATAAATTTAACCTGTAATTCTGTTCTTTTAAATTGATTACCTTGTATTTCAGAAACGTATTGATTAACTGATGTATACTTTTCTTCAGTTTTATTTTTTTTAGTAGTCTGTTCGTCTTGTTCAAACTTAAACGTAGCAATAATAAATAAAAGTATAAGTAAACATATTGCGCAGAAGATTACAATTTTTTTAATATAAAATTTGTTCATCTTTAGCTTTTAGCATAATATACACGAGTAGAATATTTTACATCTATTGCTTCCGATTTAGATAGTGAACCTCGTTTATATACAGATACTGTTCCCATCGTTTTGACTGCTTTCGATCCAAAACTAATATAAGTTGTGTGCTTTGGTGGAATAGTCCAAGTATATGATACAGAATCTACTGTAGTTGTACCAAAACTTACCTCTGCATTAAATTTAATCTTATCTTCAATTAATGGCATATTTAGTTTTACTGAAGCTTCAGCACCAATTTTCCCATTACAAAACTGACTTCTCGAGATAAGTTTTGTTACAGTATCAGATGTCTTCCCTCCATTTTTAAGCTCTGCTTTCCAGTCAATTTGCGTGTATTTTTTTGTTTGGTACGGACTATAATCACGTCCATCATAAGGAATGTAAGCTTTCCTAACTAAATCGACACTCTCATAGTCAGTCAATATAGGTTTATTATATTCATATTCTGTAACTTCAATATCACCAACATTGTCTTTAGTGATAGTTGCTTCGTCAATGTTAGCATTTGAGCTTGTTTCAACTGAATTAGCCTCTGCTAATACAAATTGAGAGCTTGAAATCAAAATACCTGTTACGACCGTTGGTACGAATAATTTTTTAAATTTCATTTTATTTACTCCTTTTTTTTACCTCTATATTTTAGTAGAAATACGCTACCAAAATATCTTATCACCTCATATCGAATATTAATTAACTGTATTAACGAATGAAGTAAAAAAATATTTGATTATATTACAATAAAATCTCTTTTACTTTATCTATTCAAAAAATCTGAATAAAAATAGCTAAATATGCTGTAAAAATTAAAAAATATCACAAAAATGAATTTAAGTTATATTATTTTTCTCGATTAACTTGTTAAATTCTAAATAAAACCACTCTGAATCATGTCAGAGTGGTCCATCATGTTAAATGTCTAGTGTCTTGATAAAAGCTTTCAGCTCGTCACGCATCTCTGCATCTTTCAAGGCATACTCGATCGTCGTCTTGACGAAGCCGAGTTTCTCTCCGACGTCATAGCGGTTGCCTTCGAAATCATACGCAAAGACTTGGCTATCCGCATTCAAGCGTTCAATCGCATCCGTCAATTGAATTTCGCCGCCCGCTCCTTCTCCTTGATTCGCTAGGTAGTCAAAGATATCCGGTGTCAGCACATAACGTCCCATGATCGCGAGGTTCGATGGTGCAGTGCCCGAAGCCGGCTTTTCGACGAATTTCTTCACGTCATACAGTCGTCCGTTTTGCGAGACAGGATCGATGATGCCGTAACGATGCGTCTCTTCCGGACGGACTTCTTGTACACCGATGACCGATTTCTCCGTCTGTTCGTAGACGTCCATCAATTGTTTGATTGCCGGATCATCCGACTCGACGATATCGTCCCCGAGTAAGACTGCGAACGGTTCGTTCCCGATGAATTGTTTTGCCGTCAAAATGGCGTGACCGAGACCTTTTTGTTCTTTTTGGCGGACATAGAAGATGTTCGCGAGGTTCGTCGAGAATTGAACCTTCTCGAGTAATTCCGTCTTCCCAGAGTTCTCGAGCGTGATCTCGAGTTCTTTTTGGTTATCAAAATGATCTTCGATGGCCCGTTTGTGTTTCCCCGTGACGATGATGATATCTTCGATGCCGGCTTTTGCCGCTTCTTCGACGATATACTGGATCGTCGGTTTATCGAGAATCGGTAACATCTCTTTTGGCATTGCTTTTGTCGCAGGCAAGAAACGTGTCCCGAGTCCTGCTGCCGGAATAATGGCTTTCGTGATTTTCTTCATAACGTTCATCCTCTTCATCGTTCAAGTAGTAGGTTTAGTTTAGTTGCTCAATTCTTCTAGTAATCGTCCGTAGTTCTTTACAGCCGTCTCGAGGTACAGTGATGGCTTCGTCTCAACGCGCTCGAGTGGTCGTTCGACGAGTTGCACCATCGCGGCAGCAAAAGCTTCCATATCGTTCGCTGGAACAAGGTAGCCGTTCTCGCCGTGGGCGATGATTTCGCGTGGTCCGTATTTGACGTCATAAGAAATGACCGGACAGCCGACATTGATACTTTCCATGACCGTCAGTCCAAATCCTTCAAATTCGCTCGTCAACAATGAGGCTTTCGATTCCCGAAACACTTCTGCCGGATTCGACGTGAAGCCGTGGATTTCGATATCGTCCTCTAAGCCGAGTTCCTCGATCAAACTCTCCATCATCGCCAGTTGCCCTTGTTCGTCCATGCCGTAGAGCACAAGCTTCGTCGCGTGACCGGATTGTTTGAAGATCGCATAACTCTTGATCAAATGATCCATCTGCTTTTGTAGACCGAATCGACCGATGAAACAAAATTGATCCTTGACCTGGTCACGTCGTTGCGTTTGTTCTGGGACGATGAAATGCGGAATGATGGAAATCTTCTCTTCCGGGATGTTATACCGTTCCAGGATGTCTTCTTTTTGGTGATTCGTCAGACTGATGAAACGTGTCACTTTATCGGATTCCGAGAACATCGTCGTATATGATCCTTTGACGGTCGTACCATCCAAGTGTGAGTTATGGATGACCATGACCCGTTTGACATCTGCTTTAATGTTGAGAATCGAGCGGTCCAGTAAACGCGCATCGACGAACAAGACATCACCGTCTTTAAACAATCGGTTGAAGTAATACTCAAACAAGTCCTTCTCTTTTTTGAACGCTTTGTACATTCTGCCGTTCCGGTATAACTGAATCAAGATGAGCTTCGGGCGCGCCATTTCATTGTAAAACTTCTTACAATAGACATTGCCTTCCGAATCATATAGCTCTTCCATCATCTTTCCATGATGGACCGGCGAATAAATCGTCTTCCGGTGCAATTGACCGTAGACGTTATATTCCCAGCGCTCGACTTTTTTACGGGAAGCGTTCGTCATGAAATCTTCGAATTCGACGACTTGCGTTTCAGGGTAATATTTACGGTAGAGGACATACTCATCTTCCTCATCATAATAACGAACGGCGTCACTGTTTTTTTTCTCGACGCTTTTCAATCCTTCGATTTCGCGCTCCGTTTCTTTGATGATCGGTTTGTTACGAAAACGAGTCGTTGGAATACTTAACAATTTGTAATCTGATAGCCAATCGTAGATATTTTCAAATTGTACTTTCGGACCGACCTTCTCTTCTGTTCGGAACAATTCGTAGACTTCCATGTAGTTGGCATTGTAGTTCGTCGTAACGATTGTTGAACCCGCGCCAAGTTCTTGTTCCATGAGCGCGATTCGACTCAATAACGACTTCGTTCTACCACCGTGTTTTGGTGGTAATGTCGATGTTACCGTATACAGCATCTGTCATTACTCCCCTTCACCCTTCAAGATTGATCCCTGTTTTTTTCTGTGAGTTCAACCTCTATATATAGCCGACTTTGCTTTTTCATAAACCTCTTGCGATACTAGTCGCATTTACCAATACAGTTTCTATTTATCTGCTTTTTTAAGAACAAAGTCAATCCGTTTTGCATAATATCCAATCATTGTCATGATTCTGCAACCAATGCTCTGTCGAAGATACGGTAACGTCTGTCTTTTCCCAATATCCTTCAGCAGTAGACTATACTGCAGTGGTTTCAATCAATCTACATCTTTGCAGAAATCGGAAGATATTGTATGGTAAGTGATGTTGTTTAAGAACGACTGAATCAGAGTATGAAAGGAAGCCACGCACCAATGAAAATCACTTGTCGTGATCATACGTTTTTGATCGAGAATCTTCCGCACCAAAGCCTACAGTTAGCGATCAATGAACAACTGATACCACTCCAAAAAATAGAGACAGCCTTTGTGCTATCGATTGATACATTGCTCGATATCTTCAAAAAAAAGAATCATCCTGTTAAATTCGTCGATGAATCCGGTACACCAATCTCGTTCAAACATCTTTCTGAGCCACTAGTCATCGCACCGAATAGTTACATCAAACAAGGGAAACATTCCTACTTCATTTTCATCGACCAAGACGATGAACTCAGTCTGATCTATAACAAAAAACCGTCCATCATGAATTTTTATGATCAAGACGTCCTATTTGAGGGCATCACTCGTCAAGACGACGTCCTTCTATTGAAGTTTTCGTTTCACTCGAAGTATTTCGAAGTGGAACAGCCGAGTTGTTTCATTAAGTTCAGACATCTGGAACAAAAAATCACCCTGCCGATTGAACGCTTCAGCGTCACACCAGTTGATGCTCGTCGCTTCAAGACAGAGGTCGAAGCCGTGATCGAACCAGAACTTGTCAATCATTTGCTTGGTGACCAGTATGACTACGAAATCCTTAATGTAAACATCTACGACCTATTGTTTGGCTTTTCGATTCGTGAGATGCCGATTTCTGGATTTACACCTCGGATTCGCCACTTTAAAAATCACCCAGAACTCTTGAACGATGAGCACTGGTTGCCGTTTAATGATCAATACGATGTGCTAGTCCGCCCCTATTCAACCGTGTCGGAACGTCTTGCGATGCGTCTGATCCCAGTACCGGTCGAGACTGTCGAGTATTACGCAGACCCTCACCCGTTACTTAGACTGGACCCTAAGAAGAAGACGATTATCTGTTTTGAATATCCGGATAAAGCACAAGATAACGGGATGATTTTCTTCAAGTATCTCGTCGACCAGCATCAGAAGCGCTTCAATATCTTCTACATCATCAGTCGGTCGAGTCCGGACCTCAAAAATCTTGTCGGATATGAGAACCATATCGTGTTCTACAAATCACCAGAGAACATCGAGGTCGTCCAAGCAGCAGACATTCTCTGCCATACGCATTCTTCAAGTTATGCCTTACCGTTCGCTACCTATCACACGGAAGCACTGATTCAAACGAAACAAAAGCTGTTCTTGCAACACGGTGTCATCGGGTCAAAAGATGTCAGTCATCTTTATGGAAAAAAGATGCCGCATCCATTTACCGACTTATTCGTCGTCTCCTCGGAGCGGGAAAAACAACTCATCGCCCGCGATTACGGCTTTCATCCTGACGAAATCATCGTGACGGGTCTCGCCCGATTCGATCAATTGGTCACGGAACGATCACGTTGGCTCAAGCGATATAAAAACCGGAAAAAGCTATTGATCATGCCGACGTGGCGACCGAAACTCGATACGTATCCAGACGAGCAGTTCATGGAAAGTGACTATTATCAAGAGTTTCAATCCTTAATCACGGACAAACAGTTGAAAAGTTTAGTGATGGACAACAAATATGAAATTTCGTTCTACCTTCATCGCAACTTCCAAAAATTCAGCCACTTGTTCCTCTCGGACTTCGTCGATGTCATCAGTCAGGATGCGTTCACAGTCAAGGAGTTGCTTGAAAATCATCATGTGTTGATCACAGATTATTCAAGTGTCGGTCTCGATTTTTCCTTGATGCACAAAAAGGTCATCTACTACCGCCCACCTGTCTTAGTTGGCGAAGATAATGCCGGCGAATCGACGGATTTGTTACCAGGAGATGTCATCGAAACAAGAGACGCCTTGATGGAGTCACTACGCGAATCGAAGATGCCTAAAAAGTTCAAACGTCACCTCAGTCACATCTATGCGTTTGACGATACAAAAGCAAGTAAACGGATTTTCGAAGCGATGCAACATCATTTTCAGCTATAACAAATGGAGCTGACTCAAAAAAGAATGACGCGTCTTTTCACGCCCTTTCCTCAGGCGAGACACAAGCCAGTTTTCCTGCTTCATTCAAGCAGGAAAGCGGGTCTTATTTGTCTCTGGCAGCGCATAATGCGCTTTTTCCTGTAGGAGTGGCGTGTGACGCGTCATTCTTTTTTTTACGAAATAAGGGTGGCAGATCATCATTCTGCCACCCTTTTCTTTGTAGAGACCAACTTTTGAGTCAGCTCTTTTTTTCATCGACGAAATTCCAATGAGATCCCGTCCGCAATCTGTGAGGACTGTTTTAACAACTCCCGCTTGACTGGATCAATCCAGTAATACTGAACACGTTCACCAAACGCAACGTGGACGCAAAGTGTCTCTACGTGTTCGCCTGATTCGGTCGTCAATCGATCGTGCCGCAAGGGTCGCACCTGAATCGGTACCGCAAGTCCTGAAACGGCACTAAAGCCACTAAACGAAAACGTCGAATCAACGGTTAGTGGTAATGCTCGCAATAACAATTCGATTGAAAACAGATCAACACTTTCGGTATGAATCGGTAGGACAGACTGCTCATTGCCTCGCGTAATTACGACTGCATTCGCTCGATACAACGCATGCACGGTTTGGACGCCATCTTGGTACTCGACGAATTCGAGTGGCGTATAGTCTTCTGCATCAATCGTCAGGCGGATTGCTCGATTGCCGATTTTTTCTGACACCAATTCTTGCTCCCGTACTAGGATGGATTGATGTGATGTCTTTTCTAACCGAATCGTTTCGTAGGTCTGTCCGATCTGAACCGATTTTCCTTGTTCTATCCAGTAGATCTGTTTTTCGTCTTGTCCCTCGATGAGGGGATAGGTCGTCCTTTTCCATTTCATATCTCTTTCTCCCTTCTTAAGAATCCGATGTAAGACAGCTGATGAACTGCTGCTTCTCGGACTTGCTCCGGCGTTTTCGCTGTCGTATCGATCGGATAGACCAGAAACTGTTTATACCATTTCTCTTCAAGTGCCCAGAGCGGTTGATGTTGTTCAAAGGATTGGCGAGTTCTTGTTTGATCGGCTAAAGACTAGAACGCGTTCCAGGGCAACAAAAAATCTTGAATGAAAGGCTCATTCAAGATTTTCTATTCATACCAATTTCTTCAGATGGAAACGTGATGCGTTATTGCTTGCTGTTTTTCGACATACTCAATCAAAATCGGCTGTTCCGGTGGATTGAGGTTTTCTGGTAGCTTATCCATAGCGAAAAAGCGTAATTCTGCGACTTCTGACGGATCCCGAACCATTTCACCCGTATAAGCTGTACACAGAAATGCCGAGATCACATTATAGACTTCATCCCCATGCGGATACTTATAGTAAAACGCATCACCCGAATAGACGTTCAATAATTCGAGATTCTCCGCTTCAAGACCGGTCTCTTCCCTTAATTCTCGTTTTGCTGTTTCTACGAGCGTCTCCCCGATCTCAAGCGCTCCACCAGCGAGTCCCCAGCAACCATTATCTTGCCGAAGTTGTAATAAGACTTCTTGTTTATCGTTGACGACGATGACACACGCTCCTGCCATGACGAGCGGTCGTGTGCCGACGAGTTTTCGTAATTCTGTAATGTATCCCATGTCATTCAGTCCTTTTCCATTTAAATCACTCTCGTTCGGACGCGCATCCGTTTGAGCCCCGTCAATAGGAGACACAACAAGATGATGCCCGAAACGAACAGTACGAACATATGAATCGTAAAGAGAGAACGGAAATCGATTACGGCAACATTCTGCTGCACCTCAATCCAACTACTTAGTATGATTCCACTGATTGCAAATAAGATGAGTACGCCGACCTGTCGACGTGTCAGCGAGACATATGTCAAAACGCGCATGCCTTCACGGATGACGAATGGTAGGAGAACGAGGAGTGCTGCGACCGGTAAGATGACCGGGTCACCGCCTTGCTGAATCGGCATCGAGCAGGTCAAATAGCCAAACAGAAAAAAGAAACCACATACGAACAATAATAATCCGAACGCGATACTCGCATTCACCGCTTTGTTCATCTTACTTCCCTCACTTTTTAGAATAATGAATTATGAAGAAACGGTACTTTGATGCCATACGCCCGCTGCATCAAGCCGGACCCGATGTCTGCCGTCGAGTTCCATCTCGATCGGACTGACCTTCGCCGTCTTCGGTGAGAACAACCATGTCCGACCTTCTGGGACGAGCAAGATATGCGTTCCATCCGCGACCGGTCCGAGGAAGTTGAGTGACGCGCCATTGAGCGGACGTTCCCGTCGCTCGACAACGCCGATTTCTGCTAACTGCTCACCCACTTCAAGCACATCTTTTACCGTCAGACTCATCTCACCGATTCCGAGAATGTCGGATACATCAAACGTCAGTTCCGCTTTAGAGGGATTGATTTGATGCCGCGCAATCAGCTCCAAGACGTTCTCATCCGGGTCATAAAAGTAACAGGAATGTGAGTCCGTGAAGTCAAAATAAATCTCGTCCTGTCCGTCTTCGATCAAGAGTGGTGTCCGCTCTACAAGCCACGCTTTACCTTGTTGGAAGACGTTTTCCGGAATGTTGAACGCCATATGGTATTGCGTATCAACATCGTCCGTCTGTTGATATGTCAGCTGATCGGTACCGATTTGCATCGTAAACGACTCATTCGTTTCCGAGACGAGCGGAAATCCGATCTGGTTTATGTAAAAAGCCTTCATCGCCGGTAGATGGCGTGTTACAAGAATGGTTTTCGAAATGTTCATACCATTAACCTTCCTTCACTTGCAGTAAAATTTATCAAAAAGTGATATGCTTTATTTTACCACTAATGGTAAAATCATGACGATATAAAAGTCTGATTTTTCAGATATATTTATACCCGAGAGGATGTTTTGATGAAATTATTAATCGCTCAACCGAAACGCGAGACCGGGCTCGAGCAATTCGAACGTGAAATCACCGCTTATCCTGAAGTCGACCTGATTGTCTACCCGGAAGGCTATTGTACGGTCGCAGAAATCGAACGCGTGCAACATCTTGCCAAGCAGTTCGAAACAGCAATCGTCCTTGGTTACAAAGATGAAGCGAATCTCGATCGCGCTGTCATCATCGATGCGACCGGGACGATTCTGCTTGATCGCGCCAAAACACCAGAAGCTGGACCGCTTTATACGCCTTCAACAGCAAACGACGGGTCGTTCCGCTATGGATACGTCCTCTGCCGTGAAATCTTCTTAGGAAAAGACGGACTACGCGAGGAATCCGGACTTGATCTCATCTTCAACCCGATTGGCGTCGGCATGTTCAGTGAAGAACAGTACGTTGAGTGGTCCGGTGAAGCACGTAGTATCAGTCAGGCGCAACAAACGCTCATGATCGGAACGAGTCATGCCGATGGTTCGTACCGCAACTGTGGTTTTTCGATTCCGATTGCCTTCATCTTTGACGAGACCGGTGAACCGTTGCTGTTGTCTCATAACGATACGCGGACACGTCTGTTTGATACGGTCACGCGCCACGTCGAAGTCGTCGGGACACCCTCTTTATCGTAAACGAACACACGCTTCTTCTGACCGGAAGAAGCGCGACATTCCTTCAGGAGGTGCTCATATGTTTCAAACTGGTCCTGCGTCATTCTTTTGGAAACGATACTTCTATGTCTTCTTTCCTTTATTCATCTTCGGCGTCAGTCACGAATCGTGCTTGATCGATAATCCGTTAGCTAACCTTGAGGACATCGGTGAGTTCGTCTTCTTCTTTTGCCTTTATCTGTTTAACTTTGCCGTCCTTGCCGCTCTTTTATCGAATCTGTGGTGGTTCTTCCTTCCGATAAAACCCGCTCATTCCGAAACCGATTTCTGATAGGAAACGAGTGTCGCCCGTTCATTGAGCGGTTGACTGACACCGGTCAATCGATAGCCCATCTTTTCATAGAAATAACAATTGCGTGTCTCTTCGCGAATCGCGTTCGCAGTTCCCGAGTCGCAGCAGTCGGTGGACCTTCATAGAATACGAATTCCGCTTCCGTGCGTTGTTCAATCGATCGTGCGAAGACCTGGTCTTGTTTCCATCTGTTTCGGACACGCTCCTCGCGTTGTTGTACGGTTTCTGCTTGGTTTTGTGACGTCATCTCTTGTTCGCTCCTTTAATCGGTAACTGAGAGAATACAAAAAAAGTCCGCCCCTTTGACAGGGACGGACTTCACCGCGATACCACCCATATTCCGTCGAGAATACTCGTTCTCGACAGCACTTAGTTGCACACTATCATGTGCATTCCATGTAACGGTGGACACCCGGTCACACTTACTGAATGGTTCAGCGTGACTTCTCAGAGAGGATCTTCATGATTGATCTGGCTTCCGGTTCTCAGCAATCCCGGTTTTCTGTAAGGCAGAGGGACAATCATTACTCTTTCTCGTCAACGAAATGATATGCTCTTGTTGTGGAGAATCTTACCATATGCCTTAAACACTGCACAATAACTTTTTACATTTTCTTGCAAAGGAGTTTTTTGAATGTTACATACTTTCCCAACGCTAAAAACGGATCGTCTCGTCTTACGCGAAGTGTTACCCGAAGATGCTACGAATGTCCTCGCTTATTTATCAGACGAACACGTCGTCAAACAGATGGGACTCGCCGCCTTTCAATCAGAAGCAGACGCGCTTGAAGAGATTGACTGGTACGCCTCGATTCGTCGTGAGGGTACGGGCATCCGGTTTGGGATCACGTTACATGAAGACGATGTCATCATCGGTAGTTGCGGTTTCTTGAATCAATCCGAACGCCATCAGCGGGCTGAAATCGGGTTTGAGTTGAACCCTGCCTATCAGGGACAAAGCATCGCGAAGGAAGCAGCGCTTGCGGTCATCTCATATGGGTTTGAGGACCTCTCTTTAAATCGTATCGAAGCACTTGTCTTGCCAGCAAATACTGCTTCACACCAATTGCTTGAACGGCTTGGTTTTCAGCGGGAAGGGTTGCTTCGTCAATATGAAAACTCGCGTGGTCAGTTCGATGATTTGTATATGTACTCGATTTTGCGGAGTGATTGGTCGTCTTAAAAAGATAATCTGTGAAATATCAAAAGTCGTTTAGATGGGTGAATCCGTCTAAACGACTTTTATACCGTTTTATCGATAAGATCTTGCTTTTAAAAATTCAATGATCGGCAACAGTGTCAGTCCGATCGCGAACAAAACGATCAATAACAGATTCGTTGATCCATGTAAAAAGTAATCGAGACAAATAAATCCAAAAATCAGGACGATCAGAATTTTGTAGCTAACGAGCCCACTCTCCGTCGTAATCTTTTCTCCAAGTTCATCATTCGGTGTCGGTCGACTGTCTTCTCCTGAACGTGCCCACGTAAAATACGAGAAGAACATGATCATCAAAATCGCCAATTGAACAATCGAGAAGAACGTTACGTTGTTTTCGATGATCATACTAATGATAGTAAGACTCGCCACTATCACGAGCGTCACTAAAAATAAACCCGTTTTTTTCTTAGACATCCCATTCCTCCTGTTCTGAAATGAACAGATGATCGACTTGTGTCTGTAAGACTTTGGCGATATTAAACGCTAATTGTAAAGTCGGATCATACTTGTTGTTTTCAATCGCATTGATCGTCTGCCGACTGACCTGACAACGGTCAGCCAGTTCTTGTTGCGATAATTTTGCCGCTAGACGTCGCTCTTTGATGTGGTTTCTCATGTCCATTCCTCCACGACGTGTCAAATTCTTTTTACATCTCTACTGTAATGAACTTCCATCCTCATGTCAAAAACATTTGACATGAGGATCATTAAAAAACACGTTCTGNNCAGAACGTGTTTTTTAATGATGGCTCAACCTCGTGGTGGAAATGGATCATGACCGTAAGAGTCTTTTTCACGAATCTGTCCTTCTTTATTATGGATCACAAGTTCCGTCTTTTGATTTTTAGCGATTCGACGACCTTCCGCAATCGCTTCTTTTTGTGTCGGAAAACGTTTCGTCGCTCGGTCAGCCCCATCTGCTTTTACCTGATATCCACCTTGCGGATGCGGGAGGACATGTTGATTTCGCTTCATTTGCTTTTCTCCTTCCCTATTACACTACATCACACTGGTGTGCATCCTGATGCCCGTTTTTTAATAAAATTTTTGCTTGGCATCGTAAGCACGTCATCAACCGGAATGATGTTTTTTTCTTATTGACGGCATGTCTGTGTAATTCGTTTTCATAGACGTGTCTTGCTTTGATTCGAGGAATTGCTTCACTTTCCATTTTGTTCCCTCTTCCCTCATCTTGTATTTTTTTCTATTTTACTTCTCCCCTAAATCATTCTGAGTAAATCTTTTTTTGAAAAAAACGCTCTATTTTACTGATTTCCACAAAAAAAATCGTCGAATAGTCCTGTTTAATAGCTATTTAAGTGACCGATAATTTAAATACAGCACTAGAATCCACGACGAGAGGAACATGCAACTTGAGTACACCTACGAATCAACACTCACTCCGAACACGTTTATTGACCATCATCAGCCTTATTTTGATTACTTTCTTTATTTTCAGTAGCATTGCACTTTACTTCAACACAAAACAAACCGCCATCTCCACCTTAAAGGCGACCGCTGAAAAAGACGCGCTTCGCATCAGCAAAACGTTCGATACAGCGAGCTATGCAGATTTTCTAAAATCTCCTAGCGCATCCGAACAGTATGAAACGTTACGATCTCAACTCGATACGTTACGAAAGCAAAACGGGCTCCTCTACACTTACACGGCCCGGGTCGACCAAAATATAGTCCGTTTATTGATTGACGGTCTACCGAAAAAAGATGCCGCAAAAATCGATGAACCGGCGAGTGGCGCAGAAGTCGCTGACATGAAGGACGTATTAAAAGGCGGAACACATGCAACTGACATCATCGATGACCCAATCTATGGCCAATACATGAGTGTCTATGTTCCGTTAAAGAATGCATCAGGGCAAATCATCGGAATTCTTGGCGTCGATATCGCTGCCAAAGAGGTCACCGCCCTAACGACAGATCTATTAAAACAAAATGCCCCTCTTTTCATCGGTTTATTATCATTATTACTCATACTGGCACTTGCCCTTCTGTATATCGTACTCGGACGGAAACTTCGTCCACTTGAGACATTACAAACAGTTGCCGCTTCGATTGCCGAAGGGCGTCTAGATCAGGCGAAACAGACGTTGACCGATCTAACGATTTCTTCAAAAGATGAAATCTATGCGCTTGCAATCTCGATTCGTGACATGAACGAGATGCTACGGACGATGATCGTCGATATCAAACAGACAGCAACTCTCGTCTCGACGACAAGTCAATCGATTGATCAAAGTACGACAGAAGTACTCGACGGATCGAAACAAATCGCCCATACGATGTCAGAAATCGCGACGGGGACCGAAAGTCAGACCCAAGTCACACTTTCATTGAATGACGAGATGAATCGGTTCGCAGGATTGATTGAGACGACGAACCAGTCTGGTGTCGAAATTCAAGGAACGACGGCTCAGATGGCAACATTGACACGAGTCGGACGGGATCAAATGTCCGCGTCCGTCGAGCAGATGCGCCACATTCACCAGCATGTCACGAAGTCCGCTGAACAGATCGATTTATTGAAAAAGCAGTCATCGGATATCCAAACGCTCGTCGGCATCATCCGCGGCATTTCCGAGCAGACGAATCTTCTTGCCCTCAACGCTGCAATCGAAGCAGCACGGGCCGGTGAACAAGGCAAAGGATTTGCTGTCGTCGCCACAGAAGTCAAGAATCTCTCTAGCCACGTCGCAAGTAGTGTCAGTGAAATCGCGACAATCGTCACATCGATCGAAGCCAGTGCGCAACAGATGCAGCACAGCTTTAAGACAACGGTCGAAGCAACAGCATCCGGTGAACAGATCGTCCTTGATACGGATACGACGTTCGAACGGTTGACGGATCAAGTCACGCACGTCTCGTCCGCAACACAACAGATGACGCAACAGATGGAAGATGTCTTGCAAGCAGAACGGTTCATTCGAAATGCCTTGACGGAAATCGCGACTGTCGCGGAAGAACATACAGCGAGTAATGAAGAAGTCGCTGCTGCGTCTGAACAGATGATTGCGACGATCACGACGTTGCATACGCTCGTCAGTGATTTAAACGCACGAACGGAACATTTAGAACAGGAAGCCCGTCGCTTCGAGATTTGATGTCTCATCATTTGTCATGTCTTGGTTCTCACTTTATACTGGTATGAATATACATATGAAGGAGTCGAACCACATGTCCCATTATGATGTCATCATCGTCGGTGCCGGATCCATGGGGATGGCAGCCGGCTACTATCTCTCACGAACCGATCAAAAAATTCTCCTGTTAGATGCCCATAATCCGCCGCATGATCAGGCGAGCCATCACGGGGAGACACGAATCATTCGCCATGCCTACGGGGAAGGTGAATCCTACGTACCACTGGCGTTAGCCGCACAACGCCTTTGGTATGAGTTAGAACAGATCTGCGGTCGGAGCCTGTTTCTGAACACCGGAGTCTTGAATGCCGGTCAACGCTCGTCCCGTTCGATGCAGACGATCATCAGGAGTGCTGCGCAATACGATTTGCCGCTCGAAGTCCTGACGGCTGACGAAATCAGCACCCGCTGGTCCGGCTTAACGATGCCCGACGATTATATCGGTTGCTTTGAACCAACGTCTGGTGTGTTGAAATGCGAGGATTGTATTGAAGCGTATCGCGATCTTGCTGTCGCGAACGGTGTCGACATCCGGACGAATGCGAAAGTGACGACGCTTACCGCCCACGCTCATGGTGTGGACGTAACCGTCGGATCAGACACCTACTCAGCTGACGCATTAATCGTCGCAGCCGGTGCTTGGTCTGGTCCATTGCTCGAACAAACTGGACTCTCCTTACCGCTACGCCCGGTCCGTAAGACGTTCGCCTGGTTCGAAGCAGCGGAAGAGGTATTCAACGACGCGGTGTTCCCGGCCTTCGCCTTTGATACACCCGCTGGTTATTATTACGGTTTTCCAAGTATCGCTCAAGCCGGTCTGAAAATCGGACTTCACGACGGCGGGATTCCCGTTGATCCGAATCAACCACGCCGTCCATTCGGTCAAGAGACGGGTGATCTGGCTGATTTACGACAGTTCACGAACACGTTCATGCCCTCGATCGATACTTTAGCTCACGGCAAGACGTGTCTCTATACGATGACGCCAGATGAGGACTTCATCATTGATTTGCACCCGGATTATCCGCAGATCGCGATCGCCGCCGGCTTTTCCGGTCACGGGTTCAAGTTCAGCAGCTTAGTTGGAAAAGTACTCAGTGAATTAATCACGGAACAATCGACGACCGAACCAATCGGACCTTTTGCGATTGAACGTTTTGCGAAATACAGCATATAAAACAATAAAGACCGGCAACGAAAATTCGTTGTCGGTCTTCTCTATCAACGGTATGATGTCACACCGTTTCATTTGATTCTTGCTGATTTTGTGCAGCTAGCTTTTCACGCTGTTTTTTCTCATCTTCAGTCCACCAGCCGTGGCTTAAAAAAACTAATCCAACGATTAATGCACTGATTGGAAAATACGTTAAGCCATACTCTCCAAGGTTTTCTCCTAGAAATTCTGGAGATAATTCAATATACGCTCGGAACATCTGAACGATGAAGAATAAGAAAAAGCTTGTAATGAGTGCATATGTACCGTAGCGATAACTTGTATTTTTCATGTGAAGACTCCTTTCTAACACATACTCTAATGTAAATCATTCAAGGAACATATCAGATTCCCTCTTTTTACATTATCGTTTTTAAGAATGTTTCCAAAAACATGCTAAGATAGTTTTAGAATCTCATTCGTAAAGGAGTGGAACATGACGTGAACTTTAACTTATTCAAAAATCATGTCCGGTTTAAGATTGCGCTTGAATTGATTGATCTTGAAGACGGCTTATCGATCATGCAACTGAATCAACGCTTAACGGATGTACCGCAGTCGACCTTATACCGGCAAGTCAATGCGATGATGGACGATCAGTTGTTGAAGGTCGTCGCTGTCCAGCGCGTCGGAAAAGTCGAGGAGAAAATTTATGCCTTGAACACGAGTCGTTACCAGATCAGCGAGGCGGACTGGAACAGTGCATCGTACGACGAAAAAGTGAATTTCGTCTCGTTCTACTTCATGTATGTCTTACAGCAGTACCAGACGTACTTCGAACAGACCGTTCAAACGCAAGGTCAGGACCATTCGACGTTCTCGATCGCGAAATTGCACCTGACGGATGAAACCTTCAATGATTTTCAACAGGACATGCAGACACTGCTCGAAAAATATCATCACCTAGAGGCAGAAGACCAGGCAACTGAACGGACCGTCTCACTGGTCATCTTGCCGTAGACACTCTCCGAATTCAGGAGGGTTTTCTACGACACAACTTTATTAGGGAGCGAAATGAAGACCATGAAACGAATCAAAGAAGACCTTGATGAAACGATAATGGATACGTTAAACAATACCTTCACCAAATGGAATCTCGAGAACATACATAAAGAACAGCTACTAAAGATTGGTGAAGGAGCTTGGCACTCTGTTTATAGAGTAACTAGGTCAGAGGATCAAGACCTTGTGATCCGACTAAAAAAGAATGAGGCTTATGGGGAGTTGCAACAAATTGATGAACAAGAGTTGACTACAGAGTATGAGTCAACGAAAGCTTATTATCTACACGCCAATAAAAGTAATCAAACAGTTTGCCCTAACTTTTATCAGTACTTCATTGAGAAAGACTTGGTGTTTACAGTAGAAACTTTCATGGGAAGCGGAACAGACCTATTGTTACTCGATCAGGACAAGGCACATTCTTACGGTACGAAATTAGGGAGAATTTATCACAATATACATAACTATAAAACCTCTATTGCAGGCTTCGGAGAACTGCACTGGAACGGGAAGACTCTACAAGGTAGCGATTTAAGAAACGAGGATGAATTATGGTTGGAAGAAAATGAACACGTCTTAACCACCTTAAATATGCTCATTCACTCTAGTCTTTGCTTTGATAAAGAAAAAGTCGGTAAACATATTCATGCTTTACTTGAAAATAGACGAACTCAGGTTCAAAACATCTCTCTCGTGAATCAAGATGTAACACCAGAAAATTTAATTTTAACTGATGAACACATTGCAATCATTGACCCGTTTCCAAGATTGGACTTTGATTTGAAATATGCAGCTTACTTTGTTTTTTGTTACATTTTTTTGTTACCAGCCTTTTCAAATGCTCCACGATACATAAATCAAGCGTATAAAGAAAAAAGTTATGTTCTTAACAAAATAGCTGATGGATTCATAAGCGGATATTGCTCTAACGTGGTTGGAGACGAACGCACCACGCAAACTCGACGATTACTGGATGAGTATACACTATGGATATTGCAAGAAGCGTATGAGCACTTCGACATTCTACATCAGTTTCATCTCACTCATAAAACAACGCAACAGATGGGGAATCGAGAAATGATAACTGCTCGGTTGCATTTATGCCTCGAAGAATTAGAAAAATGGTGTACGGAATAAGAATAGAGGCTGACGTAAACTTTAGTCTCTACAAAGATAAAAAGAATGATGCTTTACACGCCACTCCTACAGGAATAAGCGCATTTATGCGCTGTCA
>NZ_DGYQ01000037.1:0-41405 GCF_002396765.1 Exiguobacterium sp. UBA5002 | reverse complement strand
TCGTTTTCAGCGACTTTAATATCTTAACAAGTTATCAACCCGATTGTCAACAACTTTTTTGATATTTATTTTTGTGTGTCACGACCATTCGCGGCACAAGAAGTAATATACCATGGCTTTTTGAATCGTACAAGCATTTTATTAGAAAAACATTTAAAAACTTTTATTTACCCGTTTTTCGACTCGTTTATCCCTATGTTGACTTCAAAAAGAATGCTCCGTTCCTTCTATACAATATAGAAAGAACGGAGCTCCACTCATTAATTTTGTTGGTGACGCATCGTTGGGAAGAGTAATACATCACGAATCGATGGCGCATTCGTCAACAACATGACGAGACGATCGATCCCGATCCCAAGACCACCCGTTGGCGGCATACCGTACTCGAGTGCTTCGATAAAGTCTGTATCCATTTCATGTGCTTCATCGTTGCCTGCTTCTTTTTCGACGAGTTGTGCTTCGAAGCGTTCACGTTGATCGATTGGATCGTTCAATTCCGTGAAGGCATTCGCATGCTCACGACGAACGATGAATAATTCAAAGCGATCCGTAAAGCGTGGATCCTCTGGATTTTTCTTCGCAAGCGGTGACACTTCAACAGGATGACCATAGACGAATGTTGGTTGAACGAGTGTTTCTTCTACTTTTTGTTCGAAGAACTCATTCAAGATATGTCCCGTCGTCATGTGTGACTGAACTTCAACACCGTGTTCATGTGCTAGTTCGAGGGCACGTTCGTTTGAAATCTGTTCAAAGAAGTCAACACCTGTCGCTTCTTTAACGAGATCTACCATGTGTGCTCGTTTCCAACCGACAGATAGATCAATGACGTCTTCTCCGTAAGTGACTTGTGTCGTACCGAGTACTTCTTGTGCGACGTGAGCGATCAGATTCTCTGTTAAGTTCATGATGTCTTTATAATCCGCATACGCTTCATAGAGTTCGATCATCGTAAACTCTGGGTTATGGCGTGTTGAGATTCCTTCATTACGGAACACACGACCGATTTCGTAGACTTTCTCAAGTCCACCGACGATCAAACGTTTCAAATGGAGCTCGATCGCAATCCGCATGTAAAGCGTCATGTCGAGCGCATTATGATGCGTGATGAACGGACGAGCCGATGCTCCACCCGCAATCGTATGCAACATTGGTGTTTCGACTTCCAAGTATCCGAGGTTATCGAGATATTGACGAATTCCACGAATGACTTTACTCCGCGCGATGAATGTCTCACGTGATTCTTGGTTCGTAATAAGGTCGAGGTAACGCTGACGGTAGCGTTGCTCGATATCTTTTAATCCGTGATATTTATCCGGAAGCGGACGTAATGCTTTCGTTAATAACGTAAATGCTGTGACGTGAACAGAAAGTTCACCAACATTCGTCTTGAACACATATCCTTGGATCCCGACGATGTCACCTAAGTCACATGTCTTATAGATCTCATACGCCTCTTCGCCGACGTCATCTTTACGGACATACAACTGAATTTGACCTTGTACATCCTGAACATTCGTAAAGCCAACCTTCCCTTTACGACGTGTCGTCATGACACGTCCCGCGATGGCAACTTCCGGTTTCAGTTCAGCCAATTCTTCTTTTGTATGTTCACCAAATGATGCACGAATGCTCGCAGTATCCGTCGAACGTTCAAAACGTGCGCCGAATGGATCGAGACCTTGTTCACGCATGGCGTTCATCTTACCGAGACGCACCTGCATTTGATCGTTCATTTCCATATCCTGACTCACTGTCTTCACTCCTTTTAATAATGGTTCACGACGATTCTCTCGAATAAAAAGCTGTCGGAATGACCGACAGCCCTTTTAGAAAACCGATACGCTCATCTTCAATGCAACTAGCGTACCACAAAACGACTCTGTCCGACTATACTTTACCTGTTAGGCATATGCTACGTCTTCTTCGAGTGTCTGCAAGTACTGCTGTAACAGTTCGACGAGTCCTGCGTGTGTGTCGATATTGAATAACGCATTGCGAACGCGACCGTTCCCCTTCATTCCTTTCAAATACCAGGCGACATGTGTCCGCATTTCGCGTACGGCGAGTTCTTCTCCCTTTAGCGCGACTAGTCGTGTGGCGTGTAAGAGACAGATATCAATCTTCTCACGCGCCGTCGGTTCTGCTGGAAGCGTTCCTGATTCGAGATACTGGATCGTCTGATACAACATCCACGGGTTCCCGAGAGCTGCCCGTCCGATCATGACACCGTCGACGCCGATCTCATCAATCATCCGCTTTGCATCTTGCGGCGTCTGAACATCTCCATTTCCGATGATCGGAATGTTGACCGCTTTTTTCGCTTCGCCAATGATGTTCCAGTCTGCGACCCCTTCATACTTTTGCGAACGTGTCCGCCCGTGGATGGCAACGGCTTTCGCACCACCCGCTTCTGCCGCTTTGACATTATCAACACAATAGATGTGATGACTGTCCCAGCCGGTCCGCATCTTAACAGTAACGGGTTTATCGATCGCTTGCGTCACCGCATGGACCATCTCATATACCTTATCCGGATCAAGCAACCATTTCGCTCCAGCATCACTTTTCGTGACTTTCGGGACCGGACAGCCCATGTTGATGTCAATGATATCGGCATTCGTGTTCGCCTCGACATATCGTGCCGCTTGAACGAGTGTCTCTTTTGAACCGCCATAGATTTGAAGGCTGAGCGGTTTTTCCCGTTCATCTACGTACAGCATCTGAAGCGTTCGTTCGTTCTCGTACAAGATCCCTTTATCGCTGACCATCTCCGCACAGACGAGTCCCGCACCGAATTCCTTTGCAATTAACCGAAACGCCGGATTACAGACGCCTGCCATCGGTGCCAAGATGACTTGATTCTTCAGTTTGACATCACCAATGTTAAATTCCATTATTGTTCCTCCGCTTCTAAAAGCCCACCTAACCGTCGTACACCGTTTCGTTCTGTCTCTGGTAACTGCTGATACAACTGCTCGACGCTTTGTCCAAGACCGGGTATGACGCATGTTGCTGCGAGTTCACGTAATGGTGCGAGGACGAATGCCCGCTCTTGCATCCGCGGATGCGGAACGGTTAATCCTTCGAGATCAATGCGTTCTTCCTCATATAGCAAAATATCTAAGTCAAGCGTTCGTGGTCCATTTTTGAACAGACGCTCGCGTCCTTCTAGCTGTTCAATTTCCTGCAGTCGCCCAAGTAAGACAGATGCCTCATCCGTCGTTTGAATTGCGACGACCATATTATAGAATAAATCCTGATCGAGATATCCGACAGGTACCGTCTCATAAATGGAAGAGGTCTTCACATCATGAACGGACGGTAATGCTCTCAGGCGAGCAATCGCTACTTTTAAGTGAGCCGCTTTATCGCCGATGTTCGAGCCGAGTGCAATGTAAGCTTGCTTCATGCATAGTCCTCCCGAAGGCGATTGATTTCGACCGCCACATGTTCATAATGACCGGCAATTGGCGGATCCGGCTTGATGACCTTGATCGACGCTTCTTGAATTCGTTCATCTAACGCAAAAACTGCTTTTGCAATACGGTCCGCCAAGGCTTCGACGAGTTGGAGCGGTTCTCCTTCGACGACACGTTTCGTCGCTTCATACAATTCGGCGTAATTGACACTTTTCGTCAAATCATCCGTCCGACCGGCTTCTGCCAATGCAAGTCCGATCGATAAATCGACATTGAAGCGTTGACCGAGTTTCGTCTCTTCTGCGAATACACCGTGATACCCATAAAAACGCATGCCTGTTACATGAATTCGATCCATCGTTATTCCCCCTTCGTCGCAGCCAACATGATGTCCATCATCTGCGCTGCCCGTTTGACTTCTTTGACGTCATGCACACGCATCCAGTCACATCCTTGTTGAATCCCGTAACACACCGTCGCAATCGTTCCTTCGAGTCGTTCTTCTGTCGGTAATCCGAGCGCGAGTCCGATCATCGATTTACGGGATGTCCCGAGTAAAACCGGATACCCGAAGTCCGTTACGATCGATAGATGACGCATCAGGTACAAGTTCTCTTCATGCGTCTTCATGAATCCAATCCCAGGGTCGAGCCAAATGTGTTCTTCCGCTACCCCTGCCTGTTTTGCTAACCGAATGGATTCCTCAAGGTCAGCCCGGACTTCTGCCAGCATATCTGTCCCATGCGCCGTCTCCCGGTTATGCATCAAAATGATGGGTACTTTATACTGCGCAGCAACGTTGACCATCGAACGGTCGCCCCACTTCGAGCCCCAAACATCGTTGATGATATCTGCTCCCGCTTCAATAGCAGCCTCTGCGACGACCGGTTTGTACGTATCGATCGATACGAGGACGTTCAGCTCTCGTTTGATGCGCTTGATGATCGGTAAAACACGGGCGAGTTCTTCTTCGACTGATACGAATGCTGCCCCCGGTCGTGTTGATTCTCCACCGACATCGATCGCATCTGCTCCATCCGCGACGAGCTGACGCGCTTGCCGCATCGCTTGCTCGACATCGACATATTGTCCACCGTCCGAAAAGGAGTCCGGTGTCACGTTCAAGATACCCATGATGTAAGTCATCGTTGTTCTCTCCTTGTCGTCACCTGTTCGACGGATTGATCGAACAGCGTCATGATTTGTGCATATCCTGTTCCGTTGATTCCAGGGAAAGGGCGTCCGTCAAGTGACGAAATCGCGACCGCTTCCTGAACGGAATTCGTATAGATGATCTCATCTGCTTCTTCGAGCTGCGGTAAATAAGCCAAGCGTTCTTCGACCGGTACATGTTGCATGAGAAACTGACGGGTAATCCCGTTCAGTGCACCGGTTTCAAGCGGTGACGTATACCATGTACTTCCGTAACGCCATAAGATGTTTGACGTAATGCCCTCACAGACATGACCTTCCTTCGTTAAAAACAGCCCTTCTGCTTCCGGATTGAACAATTGTCGTTTCGCCACTAGATTGTTCATGTAATGATGTGACTTCAAGCGGTAAGTCGTCTCCGGCGTACTGCGCGGTAAACGAATCGTCTCGAGTGCACGTTCCGCCCGTTTTCGCGGAGCGATTGGTTTCGCATAGATCAACACGGTCGGCGTATCGTAAGGATCGATTGATAAACCGATCTCGCGTGGACCAGCCGAGACGTTCAACCGAATGTATAAATCGTTCGCCCCATATGCTGCATATAAATCTTGGATCGCTTGCCGTAAGGCTTCCCGATCATATGCTAGCTGGATTCCGAGTGCGACACAACTCATCCGTAAGCGTTCAATATGATCATCGAACAAAAACGGATGTCCGTTATAGGTCCGAAACGTCTCGAATACACCCATCCCGTAGACGAATCCGTGATCGAGCGGGGAGATGCGTACTTCTTCTTCTCGTTTAATGGTTCCGTCATGCCAGAGATACATAATGCGTCAACTCCAAGAAATTTTTTAACATCTGCTTACCGTCTCGCGTCAAAATCGCTTCCGGATGGAACTGGACACCGAGAATCGGCAACGTCCGGTGACGGAGTGCCATGATCTCTCCACCGGCTTCCGCCGTCACTTCGAGCACTTCCGGGAATGTCTCGCGTTCAACGACGAGCGAGTGATAACGTGTCACCGGCGTCGCTTGTGGGATCCGTTCAAAGATGCCTTGTCCGTCATGCGTCAGTGGCGAGACTTTTCCGTGCATCAATTCCTTCGCGCGGACGACTTTACCACCGAATACTTGCCCAATCGCTTGATGACCTAAGCAGACCCCTAGTATCGGCACCTTTCCAGCAAAATAAGCAATCGCTTCTAGACTGATCCCCGCTTCATTCGGTGTACAGGGGCCCGGTGAGATGACCAGATGATCCGGTTGTAACGCTTCGATTTCCGCAAGCATGATCGCGTCGTTGCGAAATACCCGGATGTCTTGCCCAAGTTCGCCGAAATACTGGACTAAGTTGTACGTAAAGGAATCATAGTTATCAATCAATACAATCATTGCGTTCCCTCCGCTGTTTCTTTTGTCACCCATAACGCTTTGGCTTTACTAAGTGACTCTTCGTATTCACGTGCTGCGTCCGAATCTGTGACGACTCCAGCACCTGCTTGAACATATGCCATCCCGTCTTTTGCGACGAGTGTCCGGATCAAGATGTTGAAAATGACATCATCCGCCCAACTGATGAAGCCAAGCGACCCAGTATAGATACCGCGCCGGACCGGCTCCAGTTCTTCAATGATTTCCATCGTCCGGATTTTTGGTGCGCCAGTGATCGTACCACCTGGGAACATCGCAGCGAGCACCTGACTCCCCGAGTGTTCCGGAGCTACTTCCCCTCTGACGTTTGAGACGATGTGTTGTACGTGCGAGTATTTTTCGATCACCATCAGCTCATCGACATGAACCGTACCATAACGACTGACGCGTCCTAAATCATTCCGCTCTAAATCAACGAGCATCACATGCTCTGCCCGTTCTTTTTCATTATCGAGTAAGGTTTTCGCAAGTCGTAAATCCTCCGCTTCATCCTTCCCGCGCGGCCGTGTTCCGGCAATCGGACGTGTCGCTAACGCATCACCGATTTTTTCGACGAGCAACTCGGGTGAGGCAGACACGAGTGTTAAATCTTCATCCGCAAAGTAACCCATGTATGGAGAAGGATTGACTTGTCGTAATACATCATACAAATGTTCCGCTGTCGTCCCAAGCGGTTCTTGTTGACGGACGGACAAATTAACTTGGAAAACGTCACCGTCCTCAATATAGGATTTAATCCGGTGTGCCGCTGTCATGAACGCTTCCTGCCCGAAAGCCCGTTCTCGCTCACCTGATGAACCAGTCGCTGTAAATCGAGGTGCATCCGTCTCGATGCACCAACGCGCGACTTCCGTTTCAAGAACTCGCTCTGCTTCTTCTGCCGTGTCTCGTGTCACGGCAATGAACAACTGCTTCGTTTCCTCATCAAACACGGCGACTTCATCGTACCAGTAAAATGATAGATCGGGTGTTTGCAGATCATCCATCGCTTGTTCCGTTAGCTTTTCTAAATAACGGACGGCATCATAACTGACGTATCCGGCAAACCCACCAAAGAACGGTGGCATTCCATCCGGTCGGACTGATTCACGGTCGACGCGGAGCTGTTCGAGTACATCAAACGGATTCGCCGTCGATGTCTCGACTTTTCCATCTGTCTCAATCGTCGTCGTTCCGTCTTTTGTCCGGACGTATCCGACAGGACGAGTCGCCGCCATCGTATACCGGCCGATTCGACCGCTTTCGAGCCAGACGTGTCCCGTTGTGCCATTCGTCTGTTCAACATATCGATTGTAGAATTGTTCTTTCGTCCATGGTACTGCTTTGTATTTCGTCTGTCGCATACGCGTCCCCCACTTCACATTATTCTGCTCTCATTATACGCAAAAAAGTACACGGAAGCCGAATGACTTCCGTGTACGTCCAGTTGATTACTTCGATTGGTCTGCTTCTTCCTCGATTTGATACAGCGGTGTACTTAAGTACCGCTCCCCATTCGAAGGAATGATTGCGAGAACGTTTTTCCCTTTACCGAGACGTTTCGCTGTCTTGAGCGCCGCTGCAATCGCAGCACCTGACGAGATACCACCTAAGACACCATTCGTCTTCGCTGCTCGGCGTGCGTGATCGAATGCTTCTTCCGTCGTGATTTGCTCAACACCATCATAAATCTCTGTATCGAGAATCGACGGCACGAACCCAGCACCGATTCCTTGCAGTTTGTGTGGTCCCGGTTTACCACCTGATAAGACCGGTGAATCCGTTGGTTCGACGGCAATGATTTCAATACCTTGGAAAGCATCGCGTAACACTTTACCAGCACCGGTGATCGTTCCGCCCGTTCCAATTCCCGCGATGAACGCATCGAGTTGCATGCCTTCGAACGCTTCGACGATTTCAGGACCTGTCGTTTTTTCATGGACGACTGGATTAGCACCGTTATTGAATTGTTGCGGCATGAAGTAACCGTGTTCTTCCGCTTCCGCTGTCGCGCGAGCGATCGCACCCTTCATCCCTTCAGGACCCGGAGTCAGAATCAATTCCGCACCATAGGCGCGAAGCAACGTCCGGCGCTCCATGCTCATCGTTTCTGGCATGACGAGGATGGCGCGATATCCTTTCGCCGAAGCGACCATCGCTAGTCCGATCCCTGTGTTTCCACTCGTCGGCTCGATGATCGTGTCTCCTTCTTTGAGTTGACCCACTTCTTCTGCGGCCTCAATCATAGATAGCGCGATCCGGTCTTTTACGCTTGATCCAGGGTTCATGTACTCCAATTTCAGATACACATCTGCATCCTCAGGACCCGTTAGATGATGTAACTTGACGATCGGGGTCCGACCGACTAAATCTAATACTGAATTCGCAATACGCATGACCATTCCTCCTCATTAGTGAACCGCTTGAATTCCAAGTAATCCGATAAACTAATTATCAGCGGACTGGATGAAATCTGTCAATCAAAGCGTTTGACTTCCGGCTTTTTTCCATCCTTCGTCTGGCGTTCGACCGCTTCTTGAATCAAACGATCAATCGTCTGTTTTTCCTGTTCCGTTCGCATCGTCTGATAGACCATCGCGCGCGTGATTTTCTCATCACCGACTTCGGCGACGACATCCTCGAGCGGACCACCGATGCTGTCTTGAACGATTTTAGGAGAATCGACCTTTGGGAGCTCACCCATGAAGGCGTAAGCACCGGTCATGAAATTCGTCAACATTAAGATGAAGATCAACATCCACAAGTACTTAGGTTGTACATTCCCCATATTAGATCCCTCTTATGCTCTTTCGAGTGATTTTTCGCGAAGTTCCTCTAATTCTGGAACATCATAGTGATAATGCTCTGAACAGAAGTGACAAACAGCTTCCGCACCACCATCTTCATCAATCATCGCTTGAATCTCATCTGGTCCAAGAGCGATGATCGCTGTCGCTAATTTGTCACGGTCACACGTACATTCGAATGATACTGGAATCGTATCAAGATGTTCATAGTCACCGAGAACGAGTTCTAACATTTCTTCTGGTGTTTTTTCCTCACCGACGAGAATCGAGATCGGTTTTAGGGCTCCAACACGTTTTTCGAGTGCTGCAATCGTCTCTTCCGATGCACCTGGCATCAATTGAACGATCAAGCCACCTGCTGCGATGACTGATTCGTCTTCTGGATAAACGAGAACGCCAGCCCCAACGACCGATGGGCTTTGTTCCGATACAGCGAAGTAATACGTGAAGTCTTCGCTGATCTCACCTGTTTGAATCGGCGATTGACCACCGACGAAGTCACGCAACCCGAGGTCTTTGATGACAGAGATGTTTCCGCGACCGACCGCTTCACCGACTTTTAGTTTCGTCAGACCATCTGCATTGACATACGTATCCATCTCGACGCGGGGACGACTCACATATCCACGTACGACACCTTTTGCGTCGGCATCGACGATGATTTTCCCAATCGGTCCATCGCCTTCGACTTTTAATGTGACACGTGTATCGCCTTTTTGCATCGTACCCATCATTGCACCGATCGTCAGTGTCCGACCGAGCGCTGCTGTGACGACAGGTGTCGTCTGGTGGCGCAGTTGTGCTTCATAGACCGTCTTCGTCGAACGGATTGCAAACGCACGGACTTCTCCATTGAAGCCTAACGCCCGTACTAAATAGTCATCTTTTAATTGTGCTAATAATTCTTCACGTTTCATCTTGATTCCCTCACTTATTTCGTTCGTAGATAATCCGTAATCCATCTAACGTCAAGAATGGATCGACGACCTCAATCATCGTGGATTCCTCGCTGATTAATCGGGCTAAGCCGCCGGTCGCAATGACCTTCGCTTCTCCCATTTCTTCTTTCATCCGGTGAACGAGTCCGTCCACCTGTGCCACATATCCGAAATAGGTCCCCGACTGCATCGCATGAATCGTATTCCGTCCGATGGCTGACTGCGGTTTCGCGATTTCGATTCGTGGCAATTTTGCTGCCTTATTATAGAGTGCCTCGGTTGCAACCATCACACCGGGTGAGATGATGCCGCCGTAATACCGTTTTTGTGCATCGATGTAACAATACGTCGTCGCTGTTCCGAAATCGACGATGATCATCGGTCCCTCGTATTTCGCCGTCGCCGCTACTGCGTTGACGATTCGATCGGCTCCCACTTCCCGTGGATTATCGACTTTTAAATCCAGTCCTGTCTTGATTCCTGGTCCAATCAAGAACGGACGGCGTTTAAAGTAACGCACACACATATTTTCTAGCGGAAACACGACGGGGGGTACGACAGATGATAACACGATTCCCTCGATTTCTTCCACGTTTAGCTCTGCGTCACGGAACAACGCTTTGACGAGCATACCGTATTCGTCCGTCGTCCGTGTTCGGTCTGTCGCAATCCGCCAATGCTCAATCAACTCTTGTCCTTGATAGACACCTAAGACGATATTCGTATTTCCGACATCGATGACTAAAATCATTTGCTTATTTCCCCGCTTCTTCTCAATTTTCATGCTTCTATTGTATTCCGTTGTTTCACGATCGGAACTATATACGTTGTGATTATACCATGCTCGTATGGTCACACCTACCGATGTGTATTCGCTCGGTCTGCCACAAAAAAGAACGGATTCGATATCAATCGAATCCGTTCTATCCGTTTACACTTGATCGTCGCGGCGCGGCGTATCTGGTGTATCCGTATCTACATTTTTCCCTTCGTCAACGACTGAACCCATTTGCGTTGGAGACTCTGTCGGTTGATCAACAGTTGCATCTGTCGATTCCGGTGCTTTCTCTTCTGCTTTTGGAGTCGTTGCTTCTGGTTCATGTTTTTTGTATTCGCCTGTCTCTAGGAGATGGTGAATTTGTTTTTGATCAAGTGTTTCAACTTCAAGCAACGTCGTTGCAATCAAGTCGAGCTGATCGCGCTTCTCAGTCAGGATATCTTTCGCTTTTTGGTAACAGCGGTTGATGATCGCTTGGATTTCCGTATCGATCTCGTGTGCGATTGCATCCGAGTAATTCTGTTCGTTTTGGAAATCACGGCCGAGGAAGACGTTACCGCTTTGACCTGATCCGAATTGAAGTGGTCCGAGTTTTTCACTCATCCCGAACTCCATGACCATTTTCCGTGCAAGACCTGTCGCACGCTGGAAGTCATTGCTTGCCCCAGTCGAGACTTCTCCGAAGACGATGTCCTCTGCGACGCGACCACCGAGCAATCCAGTAATCTTATCTTCGAGTTCCGGCTTCGTCATGAAGTAACGATCTTCTTTTGGCAACATGACGACATATCCGCCCGCGTTTCCGCGAGGAACGATTGTTACCTTGTGTACTTCATCCGCATCGTCGAGCGTGACACCGATGATCGTATGTCCAGCTTCGTGCCATGCGACGATCTTTTTCTCTTTCGGCGAGATGATCCGGCTCTTCTTCGCTGGTCCAGCAATGACGCGGTCAATCGCTTCTTCGAGGTCAACGATTGAGACTTTATCACGATCTGCACGAGCGGCAACAAGTGCTGCTTCGTTTAGAAGGTTTTCAAGATCCGCACCTGAGAATCCAGGTGTTCGTTGTGCGATGGCTTTCAAATCAACCGTTGAATCAAGTGGTTTGTTCCGCGCGTGAACTTTCAAGACTGCTTCACGACCGACGACATCTGGACGGTCAACCGTGATTTGACGGTCAAAACGACCTGGACGGAGTAAGGCTGGGTCAAGAATATCAGCACGGTTCGTTGCTGCGATCATGATGATGCCTTCGTTTTCACTGAATCCATCCATCTCAACGAGAAGTTGGTTCAATGTTTGCTCACGCTCATCGTGTCCACCACCGAGACCTGCGCCCCGTTGACGACCAACAGCATCGATTTCATCGATGAAGATGATACATGGTGCATTTTTCTTCGCGTTTTCGAACAAGTCACGGACACGCGATGCCCCGACACCAACGAACATCTCAACGAAGTCAGAACCTGAAATCGAGAAGAATGGTACGCCAGCCTCACCAGCTGCGGCACGTGCGAGCAACGTCTTACCTGTACCTGGAGGACCTACGAGGAGGACCCCTTTTGGAATACGGGCACCGAGTTTCGCGAATTTACGCGGATCTTTCAAGAATTCGACGACTTCGACGAGTTCTTGTTTCTCCTCGTCTGCGCCGGCTACATCATCAAACGTGATCTTTTTCTTCTCTGTATCATAGAGGCGTGCCTTCGATTTCCCGAAGTTCATGACGCGACCGCCACCACCGCCACCTTGTGCTTGATTAATCAAGAAGAAGAAGAGGATGAAGATGATGATGAATGGAACGATCGTCGTCAGTAACGCGATCCAACCACCATTCGTTTCTGCTGCCTTGAAGTCCAATTTGACTCCTTGGCTTCTGAGTTGCGTATAGAGATCCGTTAGTTCCGTATCAACAGCCGGTACGACCGTCTCATACGTTGAATCTTTTTCACGCAAATCTCCTGTCACATTATACGTCTGCCCTTCATATTGGAAGGTAGCCGTCTTGATTTCACCTTTTTCAACAGACTCGACAAACTGTGTGTAATTGATTTCTTTGCTTTTGTTCACTGGACTCTGCAAGTATTGCAGAAACAAGATCAAAGCTAGAAAAATGACCCCAAACACGAGGGTATTCTTCACTGCTCGGTTCATCTTATGCCTCCTCTCCGCATCCATCTCGTTTTTCTAATGGATGAATACGAATCCTGGCGCGACAGGGCGCGCTTTGTAATTGGTTTCATCTTATCATGGGACAGACGAGATTAAAAATAATTAGCCGCCGTAGACTGCAGGTTTCAAGACACCTACATACGGAAGGTTACGGTATTTCTCTTCGTAATCCAGACCATAACCGACGACGAATTCGTGTGGAATGACGAAGCCGCTGTAATCTGCGTGCAAGTCATTCTTCCGTCCTGTTGGTTTGTCGAGCAACGTCACGATCTTAACGGACTTCGCTTTCCGGTACTTGAAGAGGTCGACGAGGTAGCCAAGCGTTAATCCGCTGTCGATGATATCTTCGACAATCAAGATGTCGCGTCCTTCTACCGATGTGTTCAAATCTTTTTCAATCTTGACTTCACCTGTTGATGTTGTCCCACCGTGATACGTTGAAACGTCCATGAAGTCCATTTCAAGGTGCATATCCATCTTTTTGACAAGATCAGACATGAACGGCATTGCGCCTTTTAAGACACACACAAGCAACGGAAAACGATCGTGATAATCCGCTGTCAATTCGCCGGCGAGTTCGCCCACTTTATTTTGGATCTCTTCTTCTGAAATCAGTACTTTTTCCATATCGTTCATCAAGGTCATGCTAGGTATTCCTCCTCCATAATAAACACTACATTACCATTCTATCATTAAATAAGATTTTGCGAGGAGTTCAAATGACCCGAATATTGCAATTCGATGTCCAATGACGGCTAAAATCACTCCATTTGCATCGACGACGACCGGAACCTGTTCTCGGAGATAACGTGGAACCTTAGCATCAATCAGAATTCGACTGACTTTTTTCGAACCTACGGCAAGCTGGATTCGATCTCCTGGACGTGGCGGACGCACCGTCAACGGGAACGCAATCGCGTCCAGCGGGATACCTTGGTTTCCGATTGAGAAGCGAACCATTTGTCCACCATAATGATACGTTCCCAAATTCTCCCCTACTTGAAACGGTAAATCGTCATTCATTGACCGTATCACACGATCCTGCATCAAAAAGCCATATGCACGTCGCATCCTCCAGTTTCCATAATACACTTCGTCCGAGCCCTTATCCACCCGAAGCCACATGATGAAGTGACGAATCGTTTCTGAAGAAAACGTTTCTCCCGTTAGTGTCGGCAAGACAAGCCGCTGTAAATCCGTCGGTAATTCTAAAATACGTGCTATCGGAATTCCGTTTGCTTCCTTACACCGGTCGAGATAGGTCGCGACGAATGTCGCCTGCTCACGCATGATTTGCTGTCGCGCATGCGCTGCCGCTGCTGTTGCTTGTTCAAACTCTGGACGAATTTCTCGGAGTGGCGGCACAATCGTATGCCGGATTTGATTACGCAAATAAGTAGTTTCTGCATTTGACGCATCTTCTCGCCACGGAACTTCATGTTGCAATGCATACTCGCGTAATGTTTGCTTCGATTCATGTAGCAACGGTCGATGCAACCAACCGTTACCAAACGGACGAACGACGGGAATACCATCAACCTGCGCTTCTCCACGAATGAGCTGAATGAGTAGCGTCTCAATTTGATCGTCTTGATGATGGGCGAGAATCAGACGCGAGCGCCCGGTCTCTTCCATGATTCGTTCAAAAAACGCATATCTCTCTTCGCGACAAGCTGCTTGAGAGCTCGTACGTCCTGTCCATTCTAAACGCGTCATGAAAAAAGATATCTTTCGGGCCGTTGCCCACTCCTGAATAAAGCACGCTTCTTCGTCGGACGCCTCTCGTAATCCATGATGCACATGCGCAATCGCGATATCGTAACCTTCTTTGTACAACCGATCGACGAGTACCATCGAATCACAACCTCCCGAAACACCTACTAAAAGTGGTTCGAACGGCACACCTTCCATAACGATTTCCCCTTTCCGTTAAAACCTAAAAAAAGCTATCTCTATATAATAGAGATAGCTTTTGAGAATGACCCGTACGGGATTCGAACCCGTGTTACCGCCGTGAAAGGGCGGTGTCTTAACCGCTTGACCAACGGGCCAAAAAAATATGGTAGCGGCGGAGGGAGTCGAACCCACGACCTCACGGGTATGAACCGTACGCTCTAGCCAGCTGAGCTACACCGCCATATTTTTAACTCGTGCGTCTTAAGCACATTTTCTATAATACGGGCAGGTCAAATGAAAGTCAACGCTTTTTCTAAAAATAATTTCAAAAAAATAAAAGATGGAATGAACGGCGTCATTCCATCTCTATTCTTATAGAGAACAGGTCAGCAAGTTATTGACGTTTTGCGCCGCGTCCGCCACGTTTTGAATCCGTTTGACGTTTCAACGTAGCAAGACGATCTTCACTATCTTTCAGGAAACTAGACATCAGCGTATCGAACGATTGTTCTTTGCGCGGTGGTGGTGTACCACGGCCGCCTTTGTTGAAGCCTCCACGGTTACCGCCTCCACGTGGTCCTTTGTTATCGAACGAACGTGGTCCACGATCTTGTCCTGCTGGACGTGGTCCACGGTCGAACTGACGTGCAGGACGAGGACGTTCGCCTTCTGGACGATCGACGGCTTTTTTGATGGAAAGACCGATCTTACCATCGTTTTCAACACTTAAGACTTTGACGGTGATTTCTTGACCAACCGTCAACACATCATTGATGTCTTTAACGTAAGAATCTGCCACTTCACTGATGTGAACAAGACCAGTTTTCCCTGTTGGTAACTCAACGAACGCTCCGAAATTCGTGATGCCTGTTACTTTCCCTTGCACTTTGCTGCCTACTTCAATCGACATAAATTGTATTGCTCCTTTTTAGTTGATTCGTTTCTTATTATACGAGTGATTCATTCTTTTTTCAATCAATCGGCAACCTTCAATTAGTCTTCCGGTGAAAAGTAGAAGATCGTTTCCCCTTTTTTCGAATAGAGCAACTCGCTCCGAGCTAAGTTCGCTACATACTCTTTATCATTGAGACGATTGATTTCTTCCTTCAGACGGGCGGTCTCTTTTTTCGCTTTCGTCTGCTCTTGTTCAGCTACTTGAAATGACTGCTTTTGTTCTGCGATCAATTGCCGTTTTTCCATGTATGACCACCCCATGAGGGAAAAGATGAGCAAAAAGACGGTCAGACACAAGAAAAAGCGATTTTTGAGACGTCGACGGTTTTCAATAGCATTCTGACTCAATTGCTTCTTACGGTCATTGAGCGGCTTGATCTTTGGCGTTTGACGCCCTGATTCGAGCGGTGTTGGCATATCATCCCTCCTCTTTCTGAGTGGTCATCCCTGACACTCTTTAGTATACTTCCTTTTTCCGGTAAATTACATCGATTCTTCGGAATTCACCTTTTCTTCACGGATGATTTCATACATATCAGACGCTTCTTCTTTTTTCGCATGTTCTTTAATGCTTGAAATCGCAACTGTCACGATCTTATTTCCGAACCGAATCGTCATCTCATCACCTGCTGCTACCGTGCTACTTGCTTTCGCTACATTACCATTGATCGTAATCCGACCTTGATCGGCGACTTCTTTCGCAAGCGTCCGTCGTTTGATCAGACGCGATACTTTTAAAAATTTATCAAGTCTCATGACTGTTCCTCCTGCTTCGCTTGATGCCAGAGTGAATCTTGCTCTTCAAGCGTCATCTCAACGAGCGGTCGATCCGCTAGTTGTTCCATCCGTGTAAAACGGCGAATAAATTTATCATTCGTTCGTTGTAATCCTTCTTCTGCCGATAGACCGAGGTATTTTCCGACGAGTGTTATCGAGAACAGGACGTCTCCAAATTCTCCGAGTCGTTCTTCTGGGGCTGCTTCTTTCAATTCATGTAACTCTTCGATCACTTTTTCAAGTGCCCCCTCGACGTCACTCCATTCAAAACCGACTTTCGCCACTTTCTTTTGAATGTCTTCTGCGCGCATCAAAGCAGGTGCTCCTTTTGTCACACCATCAAGTAAAGAAGTCCGCTCCGGTTTTTCTTGTGCTTTGATGTCTTGCCAGTTCGACACAACGTCTGCTGAAGAATCAACAGTCGTTTCCCCGAAGACATGGGGATGGCGACGAATCATCTTATCGCTGACGCTTCCGATGACGTCTCGAATATCAAAATACCCTTCATCTAGACCAATTTGTGCGTGGAGCATAACCTGTAAGAGGACGTCTCCTAGTTCTTCTATCATTAAGTTATCGTCCTGAAGGTCGATTGCTTCCAGTAATTCGTAAGATTCTTCGATTAAATGTCGTTTTAAGGACTCATGCGTCTGCTCTTGATCCCACGGACAACCACCTTCACCGCGTAATCGCGCGATAATCTCTTTTAAAGTCGCGAAGTCACGATTCAACGTCTGCTCATCCGTAACCGGTGGTACATAGACCGTCGTTAAGTTACTGAGCGTCGTCACATGATCGAGTTCATATAACGGCACGCTTTGGACAGTTTGTTTGCTTGTACCCGCTGCCGTGACCAAAGTGACAAGATGTTCGTCCGGATAACGTTCCATCAGCTGAACCTTTAAGTCACCGGCGACGAGCGCATCATAGACTTGTCCAATCAACAAATGTTGACGAATCTGTGCTTCATCGACAGCAAATGCCGTTGCATCAAGTAACTGGAATCCTTCAATCGGATCCACGCCAAGTGCAGCGAACATCGGATCAAGAAAACTTTGTCCCCCTACGACATCGACATTGTCTGTCCGTTGCAACAACTGTTGCACAGTACTCTCAGCGACTAATGGATGTCCTGGAACGGCATAGATGATATTTGTCGTTTCAGAAAGACGAAGCAATTCCTCGACGATTTCTGTATATACGTCTTCAAACCGACTATGTCGTTCATAAACTGAGTCAAATGATGTAAAGTTCATTCCCTCTGCTGCAAGTTCTGAAACGACTGGATGATCCACTGTCCGCAAATAGACAGGTTGTGTCGTGTTTTTTAATAATCGATAGATGCCAAACGGCAATTGTTCGAGTTCGCCGACGCCAAGGCCGACGATCGTAATTCGGTGTGTCATATGCTCCTCCTACGTTGGTACATCTGATATAACTTATCTCCTAAAGGCAATAACGCCCACTCTTGTTCTGATAAGGCACGAAAGCGTAACGCCATACTGCCATAAATGATGGCACCACCGACGACAAGAACGCCGACTTCGAGTGCCGCACCGATTCGTGTCTCAAGCTCAAACAGCTGGAAAAACGTCTCGATCAGATACAGAAACACACCCATGGTAAGCACAGGTAAGACCAGTCTTCGATAAAAAACAGTTCCCGCAGATACACGACCGAACTTCCGGTTCAATAAAATCCATTGTGCTGCCGCCATGACGGCAAAACCGCCAAATGTCGCCATACCCGCCCCGATCATACCATATCGGGGAATGAAATAGAGGTTCAGAGTAAGCTTCGCCCCTAATCCGATAAGAACACCAACAAGCGCATACTTCTCGGCATCAACCGACTGGAGACAAGAGACGATCATCATCGCGATCGATGCGGCAAATGCCGTCGCTGCGAGCCAAATCAATCCCGCTGTTCCTTGATCATTTTGATATAACGCAATATTGAGCGGACGCATCACACCCATTAGCCCGATCGTCGCTGCAGCGGCAATCAATAAACCGGAACGGAGTAATGTCTCGAGTTGTTGACGCATCATCTGTGGATCGTGTTTCCGGTATGCGGTCGACAAGGCTGGCACACTCGCAAGGCTCATCGACGTCGCAAACAGAATCGCAAATTGCAGTAACGGATACCCACGGTCGAGTATTCCTTTTTCGATTTTTGTTTCCGTCGTATTGCCAAGTAGATTGACGAACGTTAATCCATCAATCAATTGCATCAGCAACAAGGCAAGTGACGCGATACTAACTGCTACACCGCTTGTCACCAGCACTTTTCCGACACGTCTTATATGAATACTCGAAAATACCGGACGACCGATTTTCCCTTTCGCAAAGCGTAACAGGACGAATAACGAAACGATGCTGCCGCCAATCGCCGTTAAATGAGCGCTCGCACCAATCCAGTAGGGGTCCGCCTGCATCGAGACACCGATATACGTCACAAGCAACAATAGTCCGACACGGACGGCATTTTCAGAGACTTGGGATACAGCCGTCGGTCGCATCTCAAGATCTGCTTGGAACATTCCTCGTAGAACAGCAATCACGGGTAGTAAATAAAACGTACATGTTACCGCACGCAGGGGCACAACCAGTTTTGCATCCCCGAACCACCCAGCGAGCGTCGGGGCGATCCACCATCCGAGCAGACCGAAAAAGACGGTCATGGCAAGTAAGACATAAAAAATCGACCAGAGAACTTCTCGTTTCTCATCCGGGTGGTGAAGCGTCAACTTCGCCACGATGACAGGCAGCGCATAAATGCCGAGCGCTGCCGCAATCGCAAATAATGGATAGACGGTCTGATAGACGTACAATCCGAAATCACCAGCGAGGTTCTGATACGGAATCCGGTAAAAGAAGCTGAGCAATTTTGAGATATAACTAGAGATCGCAAGCAGTGCTGCGCCTTGCGCAATCGTTCGTCTATTCATCGCCCGACGAGCCGGCGATCAAGCTCTGCTAGCAACTGTTCTGCCTGCATCGTCATCTGTTGCGTCGACTGTTTATTCCGGTTCAGGGTCAAGACGAGTTTCTGTTCTTGTTGTCCCATTCCAAGACCACGTCCCAGTGGAACAGTCCATTTAACGAAGTCCGCCACATCGAGTTGTTGTGTCGATTGGAGCGATAAGACGATCTCAATTTTCGGATCGGTTTGTTTAACACGCTCGACACGCGCCCGTTCAGCGAAAATGCGCATTCGCGTCAACTGGATCAAACGCGCGACCTCATCCGGAAACTCACCGAATCGTTCAAGCATTTCCGTTTCGAGTTGTTCGAGACTATCGACGGTATCAACATATTTCAAACGTTTGTAGAACTCGATTTTCAGCTCGGAGTCTGTCATGTAGTGCGATGGAATATAGGCATCAAGGCTGAATGTGAACTCAGGAACGAATTTCTGGATGCGTTTTTTACCTTTCATCCGTTCTTTCCGCTCCTCGACTGCTTCTGCAAGCATCTGCGAATAGAGATCGAAACCAACAGAATCGATGAATCCAGATTGTTGCGAACCGAGTAAGTTCCCGGCACCGCGAATCGACAGGTCACGCATTGCGATTTTAAAACCGCTACCGAGCTCCGTGAACTCCTTGATTGCCTGCAGACGACTTTCTGCCACTTCCGTCAATCGTTTTTGCGGACGGTACGTAAAGTACGAGTAGGCGACGCGACTTGAACGACCGACACGACCACGTAATTGATAAAGCTGTGATAAGCCCATTTGATCGGCGTCATGAACGATCAACGTATTGACGTTCGGGATATCAATCCCCGTCTCAATGATCGTCGTACTGACAAGGACGTCGGCATCTCCTTCGAAGAAGGCGATTAGCTGACTTTCGAGTTCGGTTTCCGTCATTCGACCGTGAGCCGTGACAATCCGTGCTTCCGGTACGAGGGCGCGAATCTCTTCTGCCTTTCGCTCGATGCCCTCGACACGGTTGTAGAGGAAGAATGCTTGTCCACCACGTCCGAGTTCCCGTTCGAGTGCTTCCCGCATGACGATTCCGTCGTATTCCATGACGTATGTCTGGACCGGATAACGGTTTTCCGGTGGTGTCTCAAGGACCGAGAGATCACGGATTCCGATCATCGACATGTGCAATGTCCGCGGAATCGGTGTCGCTGTCAACGTCAAGACATCGACGTTTGTCTTCAACTGTTTCAGACGTTCTTTGTGTTTAACACCGAATCGTTGCTCTTCATCAATGATCAACAATCCGATATCAGCGAATTGGACGTCTTTCGACAGCACACGGTGTGTCCCAACGACGACATCGATCGTTCCTTCTTTTAACCCTTGTTTCGTCGCCTTTAATTCTGCTGGCGAACGGAACCGGCTCATGACCGACACTCGAATCGGCCATTCACTGAATCGCTCAAGCATCGTTTCGTAGTGTTGTTGCGCAAGGACGGTCGTCGGTACGAGTAACGCGACTTGTTTTCCAGACATGACCGCTTTGAACGCCGCTCGAATCGCAACTTCCGTTTTCCCATACCCGACGTCGCCACATAATAGACGATCCATCGGACGCGGACGTTCCATATCCTTCTTGATCTCGGCAATCGATCGCAATTGATCGACCGTTTCCTCATACGGGAACGAAGCCTCGAACGCTTGCATGTTATCGTCGTCCTCTGGGAACGCAAAACCGACGGCAGCTTCACGAGCCGCATAGAGCTTGATCAATTCATCAGCGATATCCTCGACCGATTTCTGGACCTTCGCTTTGACCTTTTTCCATTCCGTCCCGCCGAGTTTATAAATCTTCGGCTCTTTTCCTTCAGCGCCGACATACTTTTGAATCAAGTCGATCTGATCGACAGGAACATACAACGAGTCCTCTCCCGCGTAAACGAGATGGAGATAATCCTGATGATTACCGGCTACATCAATCGTCTTGATGCCGTGGTATCGTCCAATCCCATGATGAATATGAACGACGTAATCGCCTGTCTTCAATTCTTGGTAGCTCTTGATCCGTTCAGCGTTCGTCAGCTTCGTCGTTTGCTTCCGGCGACGCGCTGGTTGCTTGAAGACTTCTTCTTCCGTGATGACGACGAGACGCGCATTCGTCATCTCGAATCCACCATGAATTCCCCCAATCAGGATCGCTGGTTGACCACGAGTGATGCCTTCTTTCGTTACGATCGAGGCTTCGACCCCATAATCGGATAACGTCTGACGCATCCGCTCGGCACGTTCTCGGTTACTCGCTAAGAAAACCATCCACATGTCAGCGCGACGATATCGCTCGACTTCTTGCTTCAGGCGTTCCATCTGACCATGGAACGGTGCAATCGGTTTGATGCTGAAATGGATTGCCGCACTTTCCGGTACCCCACTCCGGCGGGTCGGTAGGAGCGAGAGATACAACAATGGTTGTCCTTCAAAGACATGTGCCATCGGAACGGACAGGACGTAATCACTGACGCTTTGTCCGCGTTCAATGAGAGACGCCATCCATTCTGCTTCCTCGGCATCCTGGACTTCCGCCGCTTCTTCGACCCGTGCGACTTCATCGACGATCAAGACGCTTCCCGTCACGTCTTGACGTAACGTCGACGTGTAGAGGATCGGTGCATACTTCACGAACTGTTTCGGACGATCGCCATTTTCTAACAACTCGACGTCATAGGCGATTCCCTCTTCAAGTGCCGCGAGGACTTCCGTACTTTGGACGCGCTCTTTCGTCGCCTCATAAAGACGACGGACTTTTTCACCCGCGTCCTTCAACTGATCCTTCGTCGCGAAGTGTTCCGCCGCTGGCATCAAACATGCTTCTGCGACGACACCGAGCGAACGTTGTGTCTCCGCATCGAATGTATAGATCGAGTCGACTTCCTCGTCGAATAGATCGAGCCGGTATGGGCGTTCGACCGTAAGCGGATAAATATCGATGATACTTCCGCGAACAGCAAACTCACCAGGCGTCGTCACGGTCGCTGTCCGTTCGTACCCCGCATCGACTAAATCTTGAACGAAGTCCGGAATCGATAAGATGTCGCCCGGCTTCACTTGTTTGACGTGTGACAGGAACGTCTGTGCATCCGGAACATATCGACGTAAACCGACGAGCGGAATGATCAAAATTCCGTCGTCCGTCGTCAGTAAACGATGACGGGTCTCAATCCGCGTCGCCCGCAGTTCTGGACTTGCGCCATAAGAAAGTTCTGCTGCTAACGTCTCATCGACCGGATAGAGCATGACGTCTTCTTCCGGTACGAGTTCAATCAAATCATCGTACAGTTTTTGTGCTTGGAACATATTATGTGTCACGAGTACGAATCGACGTTTCGTCTCCTGATAAATCCCGGCTACGAACAATGCTTTCCCACTGTTCATCAGACCGGTGATCAACTGAGCGTTGACACCGTCCCGGAAACGTTCCCGAACCGTCTTGATTTCAGGAATCGCTAGTAAGAGTTCTTGTAATTGTTTCATCTTCTTCCTCCTAAAACACGACAGCAAAAACGCTTTGGAACCCCAAAGCGTTGCGTTCAGTTATACCGATTCATTAAAGCGAGAAACGGTGTGTCTATGAAGTCCGTCGCTACATCGACAGACGCATTGAGTACATGTTGCAGACTTCCTTGCTCCGCCTTCGAAAAATTCATTAACACCCAGTCAATGACTTGGATGGGTGCCGGTGGTCGACCGACGCCGAGCTTAAGGCGCTTGATTTCCTGCGTACCGAGGTGCTGGATCAACGACTTGACGCCGTTATGACCGCCTGCACTACCTTTTGAACGCAACCGTAGTTTCTCAAGCGGCAAGTCCAGATCGTCATAGATGACGAGCACATCTTCGACCGCGATTTTATAGAAATCAAGTAACGGTCGCACCGCTTCACCTGATAAGTTCATATACGTCAATGGCTTGACGAGCACGACACGTTCTCCGTTTATCATTCCCGTTCCGAAGAGGGCTTTAAACTTCGATTCTGAAAGCTTGATCCCGTGCTTCTCCGCTAAGGCATCAATCGCAAGAAAACCGATGTTGTGGCGCGTATTCGCATACTTCGCACCAGGATTCCCTAATCCGACGATACATTTCATATCGATTCCTCATTTCTATTAAAAAAAGTAAACGAACAAGGGTCCGATTTCAATAAACCGGACCACGTCGTTCGTATGCATCAAGCAATCAGCTGAAGAGCGGGCTGATTGATTTCTGTTCGTGTACACGGATGATTGCTTCTGCAAGCAAACGTGCCACAGAGATTTGTTTGATTTTGCTTGCACATTCGCGTTGTGTCAAGTCAATCGTGTTCAAGACGACGAGTTCTTCGATCGCTGAGTTCTCGATCCGTTCCATTGCTGGACCCGAAAGAACAGGGTGTGTACAACATGCATAGACTTGTTTCGCTCCGTTTTCGATCAAAGCGTTCGCTGCAAGTGTGATCGTACCCGCTGTATCGATGATGTCATCGATGATGATGGCAATCTTGCCATCGACTTGACCGACGATATTCATGACTTCTGCGACGTTCGGTTTCGGACGGCGTTTGTCGATGATCGCGATCGGTGCTTTTAATTGTTCTGCTAATTTACGTGCCCGTGTGACACCGCCATGGTCTGGAGAAACGATGACGAGTTCGTTTGGATCGATGTTCTTTTTCTCGAAGTATGAAGCGAGAAGCGGTACACCCATCAATTGATCTACTGGAATATCGAAGAACCCTTGGATTTGTGCTGCATGGAGATCCATCGTCACGACGCGTGTCGCCCCTGCTACTTCAAGCAAGTTCGCAACGAGTTTCGCCGTGATTGGCTCACGTGAACGTGCTTTGCGGTCTTGACGCGCATAACCGTAATATGGAATGACGACGTTGATTGTCCGTGCAGACGCCCGTTTCAGTGCATCGATCATGATGAGAAGTTCCATCAGGTTTTCGTTGACTGGTTGGCTTGTCGATTGAATGATGTAAATATCATCCCCTCGGACACTTTCTTCGATGTTCATCGAAATTTCGCCATCACTGAAGTGTTTGACTGAACTTTCGCTGACCGGGATTCCGATGACTTTAGCGATTTCCTCTGCCAGTGGTTTGTTCGAGTTGAGTGCGAAAATACGAATTTCATGTTCTAAGACAGTAGACATGTGTAGGTGGCCTCCATTTGTTTGGGTTTAGACGAGTAGAGCGACAAGTAATGAATTAACGATAATCGGGTTTCGTCGTTTGACGTTCCCGTGCGATCGCGAGACCGTTTTCCGGCACATCATCCGTGACGGTTGATCCGGCAGCAACAAGGGCATTCTTGCCGACCGTGACCGGTGCGATCAAGTTGACGTTACAGCCGATGAAGGCATCGTCCTCAATGATCGTCTGGAATTTATTTTTTCCATCGTAGTTGACCGTGATCGATCCACAACCGAGGTTGACGTTCTCTCCAATCGTCGCATCTCCGACATAGCTCAGGTGTGCTGATTTGCTACCTTCGCCAAATGTTGATTTTTTGATCTCAACGAAGTTTCCGACGCGTGTGTTCGCACCGAGAACCGCTTGCTGACGTAAATGCGCGAATGGACCGACTTGTGCCGCAGGACCAACCTTGCTATCCGTGACGACGGATTGACGAACAGTGGCGCCATCTGCCACTTCACTATTGCGGATATCCGAGTTCGGACCAATCGTACATTCTGAACCAATGACCGTGTGACCGAGTAATTGTGTTCCCGGATAAAGAACAGTATCTGAACCAATCGTGACGTCCGGTCCGATATACGTCGAAGACGGGTCAACGAACGTGACACCTTGACGCATCCAGTACTCGTTCGTCCGCTTACGCATCGATGTTTCCGCTTGCGCAAGTGCGACGCGATCGTTGACACCGATTGTCTCTTCGAACGTAGGTGCCGCATACGCTGCGATCGTTTCGCCTGCTGCTTTAGCAATCTCAATCACGTCTGGTAAGTAATACTCACCTTGCGCGTTATCGTTCTTGACCTGCTTCAGCGTTGCGAACAACATCTCGTTATCAAATACATACGTACCGGTATTGATTTCCCGAAGTGCAAGTTCTTCTGCATTCGCATCCTTGTGCTCGACGATTTTCGAGACGTTTCCATCTTCGCCACGCACGATTCGTCCGTAACCTGTCGGATCGTCAGCGAGTGCCGTCAAGACAGTCACTTTTGCGTTCGTATCCGTATGATGTTGTAACAATGAAGACAGTGTCTCGCTCGTCAAGAGTGGTGTATCGCCACAGACGACGAGTGTTGCTCCCTGTTCGTTCCCGAGTACGGGTTCTGCCATTTGAACAGCATGACCTGTGCCAAGCTGCTCACTTTGAAGTGCGTATTCCACCGATGTGCCAAGCACTTCTTTGACGGATTCCGCACCGTGACCGACGATGACGACCTGTCGCTTGACGCCGAGCGTCGCTAATTGATCGACGACGTGCTGTACCATAGGTTTCCCAGCGACTGGGTGAAGTACTTTGTAAAGCTTCGATTTCATCCGAGTTCCTTTACCCGCTGCTAGAATTACCGCGAAATGATTCATCCTTGTCGCTCCTCCACGTAAATTAGTGTTGATTTCGTTCTGAAATAGTACACTCGTTCCAACTATAACGAAAATGGCATCGTTATTCAATGATGGGACGAAGCGGAATCGAGGAAAAAACGAGAAAAAAGACAGGTTTTCCCAAGAAGAGAAAACCTGTCTTTTTCTTATGCTTGATTTGTCGTTTGGGCAGAAGAGACTTCGTAACCGAGACCTTCTTCTTGATCCTCACGTGCCGCATAGGCTTCGAGTACTGAATCTTCGACCTTTTTTCGCATTAATGCATTGATTGGATGAGCGACATCCCGGAAGATACCTTCTTGCGTTCGTTTGCTTGGCATGGCGACGAAGAGACCACTGTTCCCTTCGATCACACGCAAATCATGTACCACGAATTCATGGTCGAGCGTAATAGAGGCAAGTGCTTTCATTCGACCCTCTGCCACGACGCGACGAATTTTAACGTCCGTAACGTTCATTTTGTCCGCACCCCTTTAACCGTTGTCACAACTCTTCGTTGTCTACTTCTACTTACGGCTTAAAACAAACAAAGGTTTAGTCTTTCCCAATCTTTTTACGCATAATTTCCAAAAGTTTGATAATTACAGTATAGTTACAATCCATGCGGCTGTCAATTTCAGGTAGTCTCTGCTTCCGAGAAATAGTGATCGACGTTTCCGCGCTTGACTTGAATTTGACCAAGATCGACGTCGACGTCCGCTAATTTCATTAAGCTGACGTATTCGTTAACCATCTTCTTCTCGGCACCCTCTGCCTCGATCAAGACACCCACACCTGCGACCTTTGCTTCGAACTCGCTCAAGAGACTCATCATTCCGCGAATCGTTCCGCCGGCTTTCATGAAGTCATCGATCAATAAGACGTTCGCCCCACGTGGTAAACTCCGGCGCGCAAGTGCCATCGTCCGAATCGCTTTTGAAGAACCTGAGACATAGTTGATACTGACCGTTGAACCTTCTGTCACGCGACTATCCGAACGCACGATGACGAACGGCACACCAAGTTGCTCAGCGACCGCATAAGCAAGTGGAATCCCTTTCGTCGCGATTGTCATGACGACATCGACTTTCTTTTGGCTAAAGACAGATGCAAACACTTGCCCCATTTGTTTGACCATCTTCGGATCCCCGAGTAAGTCCGTCAAATAAAGGTATCCCCCTGGCAACAGTCGATCTGGACGTGCGACACGTTCACATAGATCGTCGATGAACGGTAACGCCTTCTTACTGCTCCACGTCGGGATGAACATGACGCCACCCGCAGCACCTGGTACCGTGACGAGACGACCCGTTCCCTCATGCTCTAACATCTCGCTGACGATATCTAAATCTTCACTGATCGACGATTTCGCCGATTTATAACGTTCTGCAAAAATCGTCAATGAGACGAGATGATGGGGATGGTCAAGCAAGTACCGCGTCATGTCGACCAATCGACCACTTCTCCGAATTTTCATTTGTTTTGTTCCACCTCTCCGTAATTCCGAATATTCAATAGTGAATATATCATTTTCATACGGATATTATCAATGGTTTTCGCCTAAAAGACGAACGACGTAGACTTCGTTACAAAAGCCGCGTAATCCATTATAGAGACGTTGTGCCCGATTCTCGTGTTCCGTCAATGCAAAGACCGTCGGACCACTTCCGCTCATCAAGACGCCTTCTGCGCCACAACTCGCCATGAATTCCTTGATTTGCTCGACTTCCGGGTGCATCGGCAACGTGACCGATTCGAGAACATTCCCAAGTGACTGGCAAATACCTTGGAAATCTTGCGCCTTCACCGCATCGATCATCGCTTCGACGTTCGGACGTTTTGCCGTGTTCAAGTCAAGGGCACCATAGACGTCAGCCGTCGATACACCGATCGTCGGTTTGGCAAGAACGACCCAACACGGGGGTGGTGAGACAAGTTTTTCTAGCTTCTCTCCGCGACCCGTTGCGATCGCTGTTCCTCCCATGACACAAAACGGTACGTCAGAACCAACCGCCGCGCCGACTTCCGCCAACTCTTCCAGCGTCAAACCGAGTTGCCATAACTCGTTCAAACCACGTAATGTCGCTGCTGCGTCACTAGAACCACCTGCAAGTCCCGCTGCGACCGGGATGTGTTTCTCTAAGAAGATTTCGACCCCTGTCTTGACGTCGTATTTTTCTTTTAAGATTGCTGCTGCTTTATACGCAAGATTACGTTCGTCGTTCGGAACGTAAGCGTGCTGGGCATTCATTCGAATTTCTCCTGACGGCAGCTCCGTCAATTCTAGACGGTCTGCCAAATCGACTGTCGTCATCACCATATGTACATCGTGATAGCCGTCCGGGCGCTTTGCCGTCGCATCCAGGACTAGGTTGATCTTGGCCGGAGCCTTTACAATAATCGTCATCGTGCCGTTCCTCCTCTAGTTCGTTTCCTGTAGGAATTGTATCAACCTTTCCACAAAAAAAGAAGCGAACATTTTGTCCGCTTCGGAAGGTAAGTTTACGAATTCGCAAATTCGATTTGTACGGAGTCTGTTAGCACGTCGGCGTAGCTATAAGAAACTCGCTCGACATTGTGGCGCTCTGCGTCTAGCTTGACTACAAACACCGAAGGATACGTCTCAACGAGCGTTCCGATTCGGGTTACGACCTTTTTACGACCGCCGCTTGCTTTTAGCGTCAGTCTTTCACCAACATGTGTTTCGAAAACATGTCTGATTTCGTTCAACGTCTTTGGCATACGCTTCACCTCACTAATATTTATTATAGCATATTAAATAAATATTAGAAAGGGGAAATATTATATCTGTTCTAATCGTATCCGTCAACGTTTTTTAATTGGCAAAAGTGCATCCGCTAACTGTGCGAATTCCTGCAGGCTGAGCGTTTCTCCGCGACGACGTGGTTCGATTCCAGCTTCCAACAATGCCGCTTCGACCGCCGCCTTTTCCGTCTTCCCGAAGTGTGTCGTCAAGTTGTTCAAAATCGTTTTCCGGCGTTGTGCAAAACTTGCTCGGACGATTTCGAAGAATAATGCCTCATCCTGTGTCTGTACCGCCGGCTCTTTTCGAATGTTCAAACGGATGACTGCTGAATCGACATTTGGTGCCGGAATGAAGACTTGTTTTGGAACCGTGAAGCAGACTTCAGCTTCCGCATAATACTGAATCGCGATCGATAGAGAACCGTATGCTTTCGTGCCCGGTTTTGCACCGATTCGTTCAGCGACTTCCTTTTGAATCATCATGACGAGCGTCCGAAACGGTGCTTTCGCTTCGAGAATCCGCATGATGATCGGTGTCGTGACGTAATACGGGAGGTTCGCGACGACGGCAATATCAGTGATGCCTTCTTGCGTGAACTCTTCTGCGACGATCGTCGAAAGATCAAGTTCAAGAGCATCGCCGTGAATGACCTTCGTATGAGGATACGGTGAAAGTGTATCGTCAAGAATCGGTAGCAACCGCTGATCGATTTCAAGAGCGACGACTTTTTTCGCCTGTTTCGCCGATTGTTCCGTCAATGAGCCGATTCCTGGTCCGATCTCGAGTACGCCGCTTTCAGGCGTTAATCCAGCTGCCCCGACGATGTTTCCTAATACGTTTAAATCGATTAAAAAGTTTTGTCCCAACGATTTTTTAAACGAAAAGCCATGTTTCGCTAAAATTTCTTTCGTCCGGTGCAATGTAGCAATGTCTTTCAAACTTCTTCCTCCTCTAATTGTTTCAATGCCGCTTCCCATTCCGCCCGCGTGATTCGGATCGATGCGACGCGTTTGACGAGTTGTTTTGCATTCGGTTCACCAATCGCAAGAATCTGACCGAGACGACGACGACGGATCGAGGCTGCTGGTCCACCAATCAAATCGGCTGCTAGAATCATCTCACGTGTCACTTCGGCAACCGGTGCTTCTTCCGTCTCATAGACAGCAGCGAGCGCCTCTTCGATTGCGGCAGGTGAGGCATGCTCCACACCAATTTTCCCTCGCTTATCTTTTGCTTGGGCACGAGGAAGATAGGCGTGTTTACAGCCTGGTACGCGTTCATTGATTCGGGCACGGATACGATCTCCTGGAAAATCAGGGTCCGTGAAGATGATGACACCGCGTCGTTCCAGTGCCTTCTCGATGCGTTGCATCGTTTGTTCATTAACGGCTGAACCGTTCGTTTCAATTGTATCGACATCAAAGACTTCTTGTAATCGTGTCGTATCATCCCGTCCTTCGACGACTATGACTTCTTTTAAGCGTTTCCGCATGATCTCTCCACCTTCTTCAAACACTCTCGTAATTGTACCTGTTTCCACGAAAAAAACAAGGAAGCGTCACGTGTCCGCTTCCGTTGCACTAGGAATGACCCAGACTTGCAGTTGTTTTCGACCGAACGTCTTCGCTTTTTGTTCTCCATCGACCAAGACATCGATCTTATTTCCTTTGATGGCTCCACCGGTATCGAGGGCGATCGCAAGACCCACTCCTTCGACGTAGACCTTCGTTCCAAGCGGAATGACTTTCGGATCAACCGCGATGATCGGCATCCCTTGATAGGTGATCGTATCCGTCACGTCATACCCGGTCGCGGTCAAGGCACGTCCGTTGTACAAACGACTGCCGTTCGAAGCTGGGTCGTTCGTATACGCCGTCGCTTCGACCATCAAACTCTTCGCACTCGAAAAATCAAGGTCCGCATCGGCTTTCGGTGTTTCAGTTAGTGGATTCGTCGCCTGCTCTTCGTTAAAGACGGGTGCTTCAGTAGGCGTCTCGATTGGTTTTGTTCCGACCTTGACGACTTGTTTGATCGGTGTCCGTGTCACTTGGTCATCAATCAGTTTCTTCTCTTTGCTAAGACCGTCAGCTAACGTCAATTGATACTTTTTCGTTCGGACACCCGGACGACCTGATGCCGTCACGAGTTGTTCGCCTTCCGGTAGAGTTGGATCCTCGACTTCTTCAATCTCAAACGGCACGAGCTGTTCTTGCGTCAACGTCGCACGACGTGTCGTGTTGACCGTGATCAACGTTCCTTCCGTCACGCGGGTATCGGGATCCGGAGCGACCCGGTCTTCCTTTTGCAGACGGATTCCTTCCCGTGCTAACAATTCCCGAACTGACGTCTCATACGTGTAGATTTGTCGGGCTTTTCCACCAACGACGAGATCAACGGGAAAAGCTTCCCGGTACCGAACGGTCATTCCGTTCGTCAACACAGCGTCAGAGGACGGATAGATATCATCCGTCTCCGCTTTTTTGATGCCGCGTTCTGCCAGCAAATCCTTCACTTGGCGTGCTTGCGTTCGAACGCGACGAGACTCACCATATCCCATGATCAGCGTGATTTCTTTCGCCCGCTGAATGACGATTAATCGTTTTTTCGGCAGGTCGGCACTAAGTGCTGGTTCAATCACATCATTGTCACGCGTCGTAATACCGGCTTCTTCAAGTGCTCCATAGACAGAGTCAGCTGTCGTTTCAATTTGCTGTTCTTGACCATCAATCAAGACAGTCACGGTTTGTGGATGATCCATCATCCCATAGACGAGTGCTGCCGCAAGTAGCAGGCTGCACCCGATCGTAATGAACGTCAACGAACGCATCATGGCAAACGGAAGACTCGTTTTGCATTTTCCGTCGTCGCTGCTTCGACGTCAGCATACATCATGCCACGGAGCTGCGCGATCTCTTCGGCGACGAATCGGACGTAAGCCGGTTCGTTGCGTTTACCGCGGTGCGGTGTCGGTGTCAGGTACGGACAATCCGTCTCAACGAGTAGACGATCGAGCGGGACTTCCTGCGCGACACGTTTCGGCATCTTCGCATTCTTGAACGTAACGGGACCTCCGAGTGAAATGTAGAAGTTCATCGCCAGGCATCGTGGTAATAATTCAGCACTCATGCTGTAGCTATGCAGAATCCCTCCGACTTCTTTTGCATCCTCTTCTTCAAGGATCCGTAACGTATCTTCTGTCGCTTCCCGGTTATGGATGACGATCGGTTTTTTCTTCTGCTTCGCGAGACGGATCTGTTTGCGGAAAGCTTCTTGCTGCACATCTTTCGGTGACGTATCCCAGTGATAATCGAGCCCAATTTCTCCGAGCGCAACGACTTTTTCGTGATCCATCAACCGTTCGACCTTTTGGTACGCTTCCTCGTCAAAATCAATCGAGTCGACGGGATGCCAGCCGATGACCGCATAAAGATCATCGTACGCTTCGACGAGTTCCATCGCACGATCAATCGTCTTGTGATCAAATCCGACGACGATCATCGGTGAGACACCGTTCGCGCGTGCCCGCTCGATCGTCTCGTGGACGTCGTCCGCAAATTGGTCTGCATTCAAGTGAGTGTGTGTATCGATTAACATAGCTGTTCGACTCCTTCTTTAAAAAAATGCCTGTGACATGAAGTCCACAGGCATCGGTTTTATTTTACGCTTGCGCCGTTCGCCATCGTTGACGGGACCGTCGCTAGTTCAAGTTTTCCTGCTTTTTCAGCAGCAAGGACCATTCCTTGTGAGAGTTCGCCACGTAACGTGACCGGTTTTAAGTTCGCCACGACGATGACTTTTCGTCCGACTAAATCTTCCGGCTCATACCACTGAGCGATACCAGAGACGATTTGGCGTGTTTCTTTGCCCATATCGACTTGTAGCTTCAATAGTTTTTTCGCCTTTTTGATCTTTTCAGCCGTCACGACTTCACCGACACGTAATTCGATCTGGTCAAAGACATCGATTGTCGTTTCTGGACGAATATCTTCGTCTTCTTCTTCAACTTCTTCTTCCTCAACACGTGCTGCAGAAGCTTGACGCATCATGTCGACGATTGCTTCGACTTCTTCTTTGACGTCGAGACGTGGGAAGATTGGTGTCGCTGTACCGACTTTCGTTCCTGGTGCGATGTCTGCGAATTTCTCGAGCGCTGCCCAGTTCATCGCTTGTCCAGAGAGACCCAGTTGCGCAAAGATCTCTTTTGGTGAACGCGTCATGAACGGTTGCAACATGATCGCCACGTGACGTAAGACGCCGACGAGATGCACCATGACCGAACCGAGTTCCGCCGTTTTGGATTCGTCTTTTGCAAGCACCCACGGTTGTGTCTCATCGATGTATTTATTGGCACGGCTGATTAATTGCCAAATGTTCGATAGCACGACAGAGAATTCCATATGTTCCATCGATGCTTCGACTTTCGTGACCGTTTCTTTTGCAAGATCCGAGAGTGTCGCATCAAACGGTGTCACATTGCCTGTATAGGCCGGGATCTCACCGTCAAAGTATTTCGTGACCATCGCGATCGTTCGGTTGAGTAAGTTCCCAAGGTCGTTTGCTAAATCGTAGTTCATCCGCTCAACGAATGCTTCAGGTGTGAACATACCATCTGAACCGAATGGAACTTCGCGTAACAAGTAATAACGAAGGGCGTCAAGACCGTAACGATCCGTCAATGGGATCGGATCAACGACGTTCCCTTTTGATTTCGACATTTTTCCGTCTTTCATCAACAACCAACCGTGTGCGAAGACTTTCTTCGGTAATGGGAGATCAAGTGCCATCAAGAGTGCCGGCCAGATGATCGTGTGGAAACGAACGATTTCTTTTCCGACGAGATGAACATCTGCTGGCCAGTACTTATCGAAATTACCATGATCGTCCGTACCATAACCGAGTGACGAGATATAGTTCGTCAACGCATCGATCCAGACGTAGACGACGTGCTTCGGATTCGATGGGACTTGTACACCCCAGTTGAATGTCGTCCGTGAGACCGCTAAGTCTTGGAGACCCGGTTTAATGAAGTTATTGATCATTTCGTGTTTACGTGATTCTGGCAAGATAAATGACGGATTCGCTTCAAAGTACTCAAGCAGACGGTCCGCGTACTTGCTGATCCGGAAGAAGTAACATTCTTCGCGAACGAGTTCGACTGGGTGTCCACTATCGGGGCTCTTTCCGTCGACGAGTTGTGATTCCGTATAGTACGTCTCATCCGGAATCGAATACCAACCTTCGTATTCACCTAGGTAGATATCGCCTGATTCAAGAAGTGTCTCGAACACTTTTTCGACGACTTTCTTGTGACGTGGTTCTGTCGTCCGGATATAATCATCGTACGAGATGTCGAGACGATCCCATAAGACTTTAATCTGCTCGACGACACCATCGACGAATGCCTGTTCCGAAATACCTGCTTCTGCTGCTTTTTCCTGGATCTTTTGACCGTGCTCATCGCTACCTGTCAAATACCGGACGTCGAATCCTTGAAGTCGTTTGTACCGTGCCATTGCATCTCCAGCCACCGTCGTATACGCGTGACCGATATGTAGTTTTGCACTTGGATAATAAATCGGGGTCGTGATATAAAATGTCTTTGCCATGTTATTCCTCCGTTCTCTTATTTCCATCTTCATTATAGGCTATTATACGCTGTTACGGGACTGATGTCGAAATTCACTTTTTGTCGAATCGAAACATTTTTTGACATCAGACATCAAATTACAAAAAAACACACTCTATAGTTTCATTTCCTTTAAAAAGGGAAAATACATTAATAAATCGTTTCAAATATGGGTTTTTTGAGAAATAAATGACATTTTGATTTCAAACTATTCAGATTGGTTGACTACTTTTGGAAAGTCTAGTATTCTACATTCTATAGAAACGATGTCGAATTTTGACGATTTTTCAAAAGAAAAAGAGATCCATGACATCAAAGGAGGAATAACAAAATGAAATCAACAGGTATTGTACGTAAAGTAGACGAGCTCGGTCGTGTCGTAATTCCAATCGAATTACGCCGTACACTTCAAATCGCAGAAAAGGATGCCCTCGAGATTTATGTCGACAACGAACAGATCATCCTTAAAAAATATAAACCAAACATGACTTGCCAAGTGACAGGTGAAGTATCAGAAGATAACTTCAAATTGGCTGATGGTAAATTGATTCTTTCACCAGATGGCGCACAACGCGTTCTCGTTGAATTAAAAGATTTCCTCGATCGTCATTACGCAAGCAACGAATAAACAAAAAAGGAAGCTCCTTAACGGGGCTTCTTTTTTTTAATCTGCTTCGTGAAACGCGAGGTACAATTCCTGACGATCCAGTCCTCGTTCTTTTGCGACACGCTTCAACGCTGCATTCGGCTTTTCGCCCTCTTTGATATACCGACGGATTTGCTCGAGCGGATCACTGTCTTGAATGACGGCATCCGGTCGTTCTTCGTTTGATCCTTCGACAAGGACGACGAACTCACCTCGAACGTCTTCTGCTGCCCAAGCGCGTAATTCACTCACACTTCCACGAATATACTCTTCATACCGTTTCGTTAGTTCTCGGGCTAACGTCACCTGGCGATCACCAAGTACTTCTTCGATCCCTTGCAACATCTCTTTCAATCGATGCGGTGCTTCATAAAAGATGAGTGTTCCTGATTCGTATTTCAATTGCTCTAACGCTTCGCGGCGTTCTTTTTTCTTTCGTGGCAAAAAACCATAATACAAAAAGCGTTCTGTCGACAGACCGGACGCGACAAGGGCTGTCAATGCAGCGTTCGCACCCGGAAGAACGATGACAGGAATATCTGCTGCGATCGCTTGGCGGATCAAGTCGCTTCCCGGGTCCGAAATACCGGGCATCCCGGCGTCGGAGACGAGGGCAATTTGCTTTCCCGCCTCTAAATCAGCGAGTAGTCGTTCGCCACTTGTTTGTTTATTGTGTTCGTGGTAACTGACCAGCTTCGTCTCAATCGAAAAATGCCGAAACAATTTCATCGTCTGCCGGGTATCTTCTGCTGCGACGATATCGGATTCCTGTAAGATCCGGACAGCTCGATACGTCATGTCTTCTAAATTGCCGATTGGTGTCGGGACGATATAGAGACCGACTCCTTGCTGTTGATAGCTACTTGTCGCTTTCATGAGGTTCCTCCTTGAATCAAACGCTCTTTCTGTGAACGTGTCAATTGTTTAATCGCGTATTCCCGCTTCATCGCTTCTGATTTTGTCGCGAAAATTTCCTCATGAACGAGGACGACCGGTAGACGGGCACGTGTATACTTCGCCCCCTTGCCTGCGTTATGTGTCGCGATGCGTTGCGTGACGTCTACCGCGTAACCCGTATAATACGTATCATCTTGGCAACGAACGATATAGACTGCATGCTCAGACATTGAACAGTTCCTTCATCTGAGCCGCATACGAGTTGTTCGCTTCATAGACGATGAACGGGGGAAGCACCTTCAGTCCAGGTTTTGCATCCTTGATCCCCTCGATCAACAGCATGTTTGCTTCCTTCCCTGCTTTCGGATAAATCAGCTGCATCCGTTTCGGTTCCAAGCGATACGTCCGCATCAAGGTAACGATATCGAGCAGTCGTTCCGGTCGATGGACGAACGCTGCTTTTCCGCCTTGTTTCAACAAATCAGATGCACCTCGAATGCAGTCTTCAAGGGTACAGAGAACTTCATGTCTTGCAATCGTATAATGTTCACTTTGGTTTTGGTTCGATGTCTCGTTTGCTAAAAAATAAGGCGGATTACAGGTGACAGCATCATAGATTCCGTATCCAAGACGCGTACCCGCCTCTTTGACGTCCCCTTCAATCATCTCAATCCGGTCGTTCAGTTCATTCAAGGTGACGCTCCGTCGTGCCATCTCCGCTAGTCGCGGCTGGATTTCAAGACCCGTGATCTGCCCTTTCGTCCGGTAGGATAAAAAGAGTGGAATTGCACCGTTTCCTGAGCAGAGATCGGCAATCCGCCCCTGTTGAATCGGGACCCACGCAAATCGTGCGAGCAGTGCCGCGTCGAGTGAATACGAGAAGACGGATGGACTTTGAATGATTTTCCCTTCCTGTCCTAAGAGATAATCAAGTCGTTCGTCTGGTAATAGTTCAAACATGTCGTGTCTTCCTTTCCGAAAAAAAGACTGACTCATGTAGAAGTCAGCCTCTCAATGTTTCGTTAACATGGATAAGCAAAAGAGACAATCGCCGTCTTTTCGTACTTGTCCATAATGCAAGTTACAGATGTGGAACCCTTCCTGGTACAATCGTCCGAGATTATCGTAGCCCGCACCGACGCCCGCTTCCGCTTCTTCCGCTTCCGTGACCGGCTGCTGTTCGTCGCGTTCGACTTTTTCCCGAAGGTGATGATTCTCCAGATACAGATGTTGGTTCTCTTCCATCATGTAAGCCAGCTGATCCTTTAACACGCTCAGATGCTCAGTCAGCAAATGAATCTGTTGCTCAATCGCATCGACACGCGTAATGATTTCTTTTTTATCGACTCTCTCCACGCGTATGCACCCCGTTATTCTTTTGGTCGTTTTGGTTTTACGGCACCAACGGATAATAGTTCTTCCATTGAGTACGTCAAGACGCGGGAACGATCCTTCAGTTCGATTTGAACGACTTGATCGAGGATGTTCAAACCAACGACGCGTCCTTCGCCTTCAGGTACTGTCAAACGTTTTCCGTAGTCCGGCAAATCACGGCGCATTTCTTCATACGTATCGTTCTCATATTTCAGACAGCACATCAAACGACCACATACTCCTGAAATCTTCGTCGGATTCAACGACAGATTTTGATCTTTTGCCATCTTGATCGAAACCGGTTCGAACTCACCGAGGAAAGATGAACAACATAAGACACGACCACACGGACCGATGCCTCCCAGTAACTTCGCTTCATCCCGAACACCGATTTGACGGAGTTCGATGCGTGTCCGGAAGACCGCCGCTAAATCTTTGACGAGCTCACGAAAATCGACACGTCCTTCTGCCGTGAAGTAGAAGATGACCTTATTGCGGTCAAACGTATACTCGACATCGACCAATTTCATATCGAGTTTATGTTCACGGATTTTTTCAACACATACCGCATGCGCATCAAGCGCTGCGACTTTATTTTCGCGGACGATCATTGCATCCTTATCGTCAGCAATTCGAAGAATGGATTTCAGTGGCAACACCACATCTTCTTCGTCCATTTGTTTATCGGCGATGACCACTTCGCCATATTCAATGCCCCGTACCGTCTCAACGATGACTGCTTGTCCTCGTGATAATGACTCTTGTCCAGGTGCAAAATAATAAATTTTGCCCGCTTCTTTAAAGCGAACGCCTACTACTTCTAGCATGTCGCTCTACCCTTTCTGTAAGTCAAACATGAGACGCTCAACTGTTAATTGGGGATTAACATTCGCTTCGACCCGTCGGACTGCAGCAAGCACAGCTTGCAACCAGCGGGTGATCGTCGTCTGGCTCTTGGACCCCATCTGTTCAAGTCGGGGTTTACTATTCGTATAGGTCATACCTTCCCACGCCGGATTCAGTTTCAGGCGTAAGACATCCTCGAAGAAACAGGTGACGAGTTCAAGACCGATTCGGACATCCTGACGGTTCTTGAATTGTCCCATCCATTTCTCTTGTACGAACAGCGGTAAATCAGCCGGACGATTCGCTAATTCCTCCATCAATTGTAACACTGACGCTCGCGCATTTACAAACCAGTCTTCGAGTAATGCTTCTTCCGCATCCTCGACTTTTGGATAGACACGCGCTGCCAGTTGCGTCAACTCGTGGTCCCGTCCCGTTTTTTCAGATAAAACCTCGCCAATCATTTGACGATCCGCTGGGCGAAAACTTAATAACTGTCCCCGCGATCGAATTGTCGGTAAAAGGAGTTGAGGTTGATTCGTCAACAATAAGGCCACTTTTCCTTCTCCTGGTTCCTCAAAGAACTTCAGCAAACTGTTCGCTGCCTGCGGAGTCATCTTATGGGACTGGGTAATGACATAAATCTGACGATCGCCTTCGAGTCCTCGGAGTGAGAGATCATGCATCAATTGTTGAATCTGTTCTTTTTTGATGGTCGCGCCATCTGGTTCGATTTCATAATAATCGACCAAGTTGCCACTTTCCATCCGCCGACAGCTACGACAGACACCACACGGCTCTACATCGACCGGTGCCTCACAAAAAAGGCTTTTCGCGAACAAGTGAGCCGCTTCAAGTAGAAGCGGCTCATAGTCTCCGGTAAAGATATAAGCGTGATTGATTCGATCGTTCCGTAACGAATTTTGAAGAATCGTCGAAATGACCGATTGTGTCTGTTCCAGTTCATGAAACGTCTGCATCAGAATTGATGAAACCCTTCGATTGGCAAGACGAAGACCGTTGCCCCGCCTACCTGGACTTCAACGGGATACGGGATATAAGAATCGGCATGACCACCCATTGGTGAGATTGGAGAGACCATCTGTTCGCGGCTCGAACAGTTCTTTTTGATCAATCGTAACAAATCATCGAGACGCTCACTCTGTACACCAATCATGAACGTCGTGTTCCCTTCTTTAAGAAAACCACCTGTCGTTGCCAGTTTCGTTGCTCGGAAATCATGCTCGACAAGTGCTTCCGCCAAACGTAAGCTATCTTTATCTTGGACGATCGTAATGACCATTTTCATGAGAATCTCTCCTTTTCTTCTAAATACGTAATGACATCTTCCACTAAGTCCTGATGAATCGCTTCAATCGATCGATTGGCCTGTACGATCTGTACTCGTTCTGGATCCGACGCCGCAATCTGCTGAAAACCATCATAGACGCGGGCACGAAACGCATCATCTCGCTGCTCGATTCGATCAAGTGCTCCCCGGTCCATCATTCGTTTTTTAGAATCTTTTACCGTTAAATCAAACAAATACGTCCGGTCTGGCGCCAACCCGCCTGTTGCAGAATCATTGATTTTACGCACGAGATCAATCGGATGTCCAAGACCATATCCTTGATACGCAAGTGACGCATCAACGAATCGGTCACATAAAACGATTGTGCCTGCCTCTAACGCTGGTCGAATCAATTCCTCGACATGCTGGGCACGAGACGCTGCATACAGCAGAATTTCCGTCATCTCTTTCATCTCTTCAAAATCAGGATTCAAAATCAACGAACGAATTTCATTTCCAACGCGTGTGCCACCTGGCTCGCGGGTCGTCATGACGTTATAGCCCTTTTCTTTTAACACATCGCCAAGCAATTGTAGTTGTGTCGTTTTACCGGCACCATCCGGTCCTTCGACAGTAATGAACGTACCTTTCATTCTTCAAACCCTTCCTCTATGACGCGTAACGCTCCTCGTTGCAATTGTTCGCCTCCTTGCAAATGAACGGCTACGGTTTGATAATGTCGTAAACGTAATACCTGTTCCGCCGTAATGCGTTCTCCTCTGACGATCAACGGAATGCCTGGCGGGTACGGAATAATCGTTTCGAGTGAAACATGACCGATACACTCATCCAGCTGACGGAACGTACCTGTTGCTTGTTCTAACTGTTCATAAGAACAAGATAAAGCAGATACCTGTATTTTACCCATAATTGGTTGCTCGATATACCTTTTCAAAGGAATTCCTTCTGATTTCATCATTTGAATGGCTCGTTCGACACGATGGACCCAGTCATTCTGCTCAGACTTTGCTAGCGGACGAAGTGGCAAAATACAGACGACGTGATCTCCTAGAGCAAATTCCGCATCGAGTTGAACAGCTCGTAACGCGTGCAGCAACGCATCTCCTGAATATCCCTCATACGTTAATGTCATCCGTGACCAATCATCGAAGCGAAGGACCGTCATATGATCGAACCGTTGAAGTGCTTCGATGAATGTATCATGACTAGCCTGAATATCTGACATACCTTTAACTGTCCATTGTTCACGATAGGAACGGGCATAGTCTAATGAAGCCAGCAGTAAATATGAAGGACTTGAGGTCTGAAACGCTTGAAGCGCTCGCTGTAACTTTCTTCTCATCTTTTCCGAAAATCGCTCATGCATCCATGCTCCCATCGTCAGTGCTGGAAGTGTTTTATGGGCAGACTGGACAACAGCAGTTGCTCCTAATTCAAATGCAGAGCGTACACCAAATGCTTCACCGAAGTGTGCACCATGTGCTTCATCCACTAATAAAGGGAGTTCATGCGACGCTGTGAGCTGAACGAGTGACGTGATGTTAGCCGCTTCCCCGTAATATGTCGGTGAAGTGATAAACACGCCGACTCCTCCTGGATATTTCGTAAACGCTTCCTTTAATGTTTCACGTGAAACATGTCCACTGATTCCCGTTTCCTCATGGATGTCTGGTTCAAGAAAGATGGGTTCGATCCCCAGCCATTCTAACGCATTGAACACGGATTTATGCGAATTACGCTGTACATAAACACGCTCTCCTCTTGCTGCTGTAGCGGCAAGCATCGCCCAGTTCCCAACGGTCGAACCATTCACAAGGAAATGACTCGCTTTTGCACCGTAGACTTTTTGCAGCAAAGCTATCGCGTCTGCAATGGCCTCTTCCGGATGATGAAAATCATCTAGACCAGGTAATTCTGTGACGTCCCATTTAAAGAAGTCAGGAAGAGGTGTCAATGTTCCATTCTTATGACCAGGAACATGCCATGAGATGGGCGTTCGATCTAAGTGACGTTGAAGTGCATGTACAATAGGAAGTTCGTGTTTCATGAAAAAACTCCTTTTCCTCTAAAATGATTACACAAAAAGACCGACCTGC